>JBJOKO010000074.1:0-10173 GCA_046046035.1 Bacteroidota bacterium
TCAACCGAATCGTTTGTTAAGTAAACAATCTCAATTCCGTGAATTGGTTTTTTAGCGAGCTCGAGCATCACAATGTGATCCAGGGCCTCCTGTTTATCTCTGAAGATAATTCCGTCGCGGGAAATTATTTTTAATCTCTTCCTTACCATGAAATGTCGCTTTGTACTCCCTTATGTTAATTCGGTGACTTATAGGCCTTTTATGAGGTAACCAATGTTTAAAACCAACGTTATAGTGTGTGTTAGGAATGTGATAATAGAAGTTAAATTTCACATAGCTGAAACAACATCTTAACGCCATTGGTAGTTCACAGAACAATAACCTCAAAGAAACATGAAAGTTCTATTCACCCTATTATCTTCACTCCGCCGCGCGGAAGGTAGATTTAACAATGCTTTTGGATGGTTTTTCACCAATGGCTATAAGTCGGAACGCTAGAGTTCAATACAAACGTTTTGCGGTTCAGTAAAGAATTTCAAAGCTTCAAAACCGCCTTCTCTTCCTACTCCAGAGCTTTTAACTCCGCCAAATGGAGTTCTCAAATCGCGTAACAGCCAACAGTTTATCCAAACAATTCCGGATTCCAATTCAGCAGCAAACTTGTGAGCCTTAGTTAGGTTTTCAGTCCAAACAGTGGCCGCTAATCCATATTCAGTTGAATTAGCCATTTGCAATGCTTCCTCTGTTGTTTCAAAAGGATATATAGTCACAACAGGTCCAAAAATTTCTTCTTGATTGGTTCGACAGTTCGGACCAAGGCCTTCAATAATTGTTGGCTCTATAAAGAAACCTTCCGCTAATTCACCGGGCATTATTTTTCTATTTCCACCGGTTAAAACAGTTCCGCCTTCTGATTTTGCGAGTTCAATATATGAGAGCACTTTATACATGTGTTGTTCACTAACCACCGCGCCCATCTTGGTATTTGGGTCCTCAGGATTTCCGATTTGCATTTTAGAAACCTTTTCTACAAAAGCCTTTTTAAACTTTTCATAGATTGATTTTTCTACTAAAATGCGTGAACCACAAAGGCAAATTTGTCCCTGATTGCTAAATGAAGATCGCAACGTAGTAGAGAGCATTTTATCAAAATCGCAATCAGCGAAAATGATATTTGGATTTTTGCCACCTAGTTCAAGAGATAGTTTTTTGAACATCGGAGCGGCTACCGATGCGATATGTGCGCCAGTTGAAGTTCCACCAGTGAATGAAATGGCTTTAATTTTTTTGTGAGAAACGATTGCATTCCCTGTTTTTGCTCCTAATCCGTGAACGATATTAAGAACACCAGCAGGTAAGCCAGCTTCAATGCACAATTCAGAAAGTAAGTAAGCCGTCATAGGAGTGATTTCCGAGGGCTTTGCAATAACGCAGTTTCCGGCGGCAATAGCTGGAGCGATTTTCCACGTGAATAAGTAAAGAGGCAAATTCCATGGGGAAATGCAACCGACGATACCTACGGGCTTTCTATTTGTATAGTTGATTGCCGAGCGCTCCATTATATGTGCTTCGCTAGCGAAATGCATAATTGCTGTGGCGAAGAAGCGAATGTTTGATTCTGCACGTGGAATATCTACGGAATTGGCAAGAGAAACAGGTTTTCCGTTGTCTATACTTTCGGCCAAAGCCAACTTTTCTTGGTTAGCGGCAATAAGATCCGCGAGACGTTGAAGAATACGAGACCTTTCTGGTGCGGGGGTGTTAGACCAGCCCGGAAATGCGGTTTGAGCGGCCAATACCGCTTGTTCTACGTCCTCTTTGTCGGAGTCTGGAATGAAAGAATACACTTTTCCTGTAGAAGGCTGAATGTTTTCTAAATATTGTCCGGATGCAGGTGGGACAAGCTTTCCAGCGATATAATTTGCAATTTTCATCACGTTTTTTGGGCTTGAAAAATATTCTACGAAGGTAATCAGATAGAAAAGTTTGCACGAATGAAAAGAATGCATTTATTTTGCACCCGCTTTCAGCAAGTAATTGCCCGATCGTCTAATGGCAGGACAACGGTTTTTGGTACCGTTTGTATAGGTTCGAATCCTGTTCGGGCAACGAAAAGAAAACCCTCGGAACTCCGAGGGTTTTTTATTTTATCTAAGTTTGAGTTTTTGTCCGGGGCTTGGTTCTGAGCCAGGCGACATCATGTTTTTCTTGTAAAGCTTTTTCAATTTGATGCCATGTTGTTGTGAAATGCTCCACATGGTTTCTCCTTTTGAAACGGTGTGAGAAGCCTCTTGTGCTCTTGCTCGTTTTGGTTGAATATAGATTTTTTGACCTTCTTTGATTGTCGCATTTTGTTCAAGGTCGTTGTACAACCGAACTTGCCAAGCAGCGATGTCTAGGTCTTCAGCAATTTTTTCAGGGGTGTCGCCTGCTTTAGCTACTATAAATTTGATTTTGTTATTGCTTACACTGACCGAGCGATTGTTTGAGATGGTGATTGTTTTACCATCCTCTTTGTCTTTTGAAGGTTTCGTGTTCTCTTTGGTTTTAACCGGAGCTTTTCCGTGGGATCTACTTGGAGTTGTTTTGTCTTTAATATGCCCTATGCCTTCTTTGTCGTATTGAGTGAGTTGGTATTGCTCAATAAGATTGATGAGCAATTGAGGGTATTTGGGATTGGTAGCGTATCCGCATTCCTTTAGTCCTTTAGCCCAGCCCTTGTAGTCTTTAATATCGAGTGTGAAAAGTGATTCATATCTTTTCTTTTGAAGAAAGAGTGAGTGGTCTTCAAATGATTCGCTCGCGTCGTCGTATTTTCTGAAGCATTCACCTTTTGTTTCATCGTCTTCGAATATTTTGGCGCCGTTCCAGTCGTTGTGGCATTTTATTCCGAAGTGATTATTTCCTTCTATTGCGAGTCTTGAGTTGCCGTTTCCGCTTTCGAGAAGGCCTTGGGCTAGGGTGATGCTAGCAGGGATTTTATGAACCACCATTTGATAGATGGCCTCATCCTTCCAGATGTCGATGTATTGTTGTGCGGTGAGCTTGGTTGTTTCCTTGTCTGTTGGTGGAATGAGAGCGGTATTGCCGATAAGTGGCAACAGGGCAATCAGAATTACAAAAGATAGGCGAATATTCATCAGAGCAAATAACCTGATGAAACTTAGAATATTTGAGGTGATGAGATAGAAACTTCGAACACCCCACTGTTTAATTAACTGAGGTGCTGAGCGTATCGCTGAAGTTGACTTGTTTTTCGAGTTCTCCTTTTTTGTTGAAGAATCTCCAGTTACCGGTTTTGATTCCATGGTCGTATTGTCCTTCTTGCATTAGAAGGCCGTTTTCGTGCCACGTTTTATAGGGACCGTGCAGAGTGTCGTTTAGGTAGGTGTTGAGTGACCACGGAGTGCCATTGGCTTCGCGAAACGCCATGGCTGTTCCGTTTTTTCTTCCGTTTTGAAAGCTGTATTCGGTGTAGATTTTTTTGGTTTTGTAGAAGTATCGTTCAGCTACTTTTTCTTTGGTTGTAGTGTCGATGTAGATTGCTTTTTTGAGCGAGCCCTTTTCTTCTGGTTTTGCGCTCTGGTAGCGTTCTTCAACCATTTCTACTACGTTTTCGGGCAGAGTTATTCCGCTTTCAACGATAGGTTTTTCGGGAGAATTGTTGCAGGCGAATGCAGATAGAATGATGATAAGGAGAATGCCTTTTTTCATAGCTTATTTGTCGCGATCAATGGTGTAGTGAACGAGTTTTTCGAGAGCGTCTCGTGCGTCATTTTGAGGGAAGGTATGAAGCAATCTGAGGGCCTCGTTTCTAAATTCTTCCATTTTTTTCACTGCATAGTCAATTCCACCGCTTTGAATTACTATCTCAAGAAGTTCTTTTACCTTTTTGGGGTTGGTATTGTGTTTCTTGACGATGTTGATGAGGTTATTTTTAACTGAGCGATCGGAGTTGGCTATGGTAAAGATGAGTGGTAGCGTCATCTTTTTTTCTTGGATATCGATTCCAGTGGGTTTTCCGATATTTTTTCCGAATCCATAATCGAAGAGGTCGTCTTTGATTTGGAAAGCCATGCCGACGTTAATACCGAATTCGTGCATTTTTTTAATGTCTTCTTCGGGAGCTTTAGGGGCAGCGGCTCCACTAGCGCAGCATGCAGCGAGTAGGGAGGCTGTTTTTTGGGAGATAATTTTATAGTAGACCTCTTCGGTGATGTTGAGGAGTCGGGACTTTTCTTGTTGGAGCAGTTCTCCTTCGCTCATTTCTTTAACGGCAGTGCTGACAATGTGGAGGAGCTGGAATTCTTTGTTTTCAACGCTTAGGAGCAGACCTCGTGAAAGGAGGTAGTCGCCGACAAGGACGGCTATTTTATTTTTCCAAAGGGCGTTTATAGAGAAGAATCCGCGTCTTGTTTGAGCATCATCGACAACGTCGTCGTGGACGAGGGTGGCTGTGTGGAGGAGCTCGATTAGCGAAGCTGCGGAATAAGTAGAAGAGGTAACGCCGCCGCAGAGTTTGCTTCCGAGGAAGACGAACATTGGGCGCATTTGTTTTCCTTTTCTCTTGATAATATAATGGGTGATTTTATCAAGAAGGCCGTTTTCGCTGCGCATGGCATTTCGGAAATAGCTCTCAAATTCGAGCATTTCCTTATGAATGGGCTTTTGTATTTGATCTATTGTTGACACAGCGGGGCCAAATGTAATTCAGAGTAGACAACTATTCGCTCAAGATTGTTCTTGATTTTGAAGTGATGTGCGAATTAAAATTAGAGTCTTGATAAATATGATGTTAAAGAATGTTTGAGAATTGCCCTGTCCTATTACTTTTGCCCGTTACCAAATGTAAACGCTTATGAAACAAAATTTTACTAAACTAATTATTTCTCTGATTGCGGTCAGCGGGTTTTTCTTAATGAGTACGGGGGCTGACGCTCAGTGTGCTAACAACAACATTTACTACACGGATATTACTCCATTTGGGGTGGGCATTGCAAATGCTAATTCTGTAGGTTGTAATTATGGTGGTGAGTATTGCACTGCTTTTGTTGAGCAGGGAGCTGCTTATAGCTTCAATACTTGCGGCGCAGGTTATGACACTCAAATTACACTTTATAACAATGCAACAGGTGCGTACTTAGGGTATGATGACGACGGTAGCGTTTGCGGTGTAGGAGAATCAGATTTATTTTGGGTTGCAACTTTTACAGGGGATGTTCGCATTCTAGTTGACCAATACAACTGCACATCAAATACAACATGTACTCCGTTAGAGTGCATTCAAGAGACAGCAGCACCGGTATTATGTTCAAACGCAACACTTGCTTTGACTCAAGGAATTTGTGACATTGATGGCCCAACCATTAATGCAACTTTTAACTATGATGGTGCATGTCAAGTTTATGATGTGTATTTTTCTACCAACGGTGTAAACTATAACTTCATAGATGCTAGTGTTTTTGGCTTGTTTAGTGGATCAACACTTAATCTAACTGGTGCTACTGAGTTTGGAACATATTGGATTTATTATGTTCTAGAGGATGGTACAATTTCTAATGAAGCAGTTATTGATATTGCTAGCTGTGGATCATTCAATTGTACAGGAGTGGATTTTGTAATCAACCCTGACTGTTATGGTTCTGAAGTTGGTTGGTACATCTCTGATGAATTTGGAGTTGTATATTCTGTTCCTGCGGGCACATATCCTAACATTGCAGGTGGTGATGTAGCATATACAACATCTCTTTGTCTTGATCCTGGTTGTTACACATTTACTATTACTGATACTTACGGTGATGGCTTGGATGCGGTGAATTCTCTATGCTCAACTTTAGGTTTTTACTACGCAGTTGATGCAGATGGCAATTTGCTTTTTGACGGAAATCCAACATATACAACAAGCCAATCTTACACTTTCTGTGTTGGAAGCGGCTGCACTTATATCGATCAATTCGCAGCTTTTTCAGGATGTTTCAACAACTTGAATGAATATGAATTCAACGTTTTCTTTGAAGGAGCTTGTGCTCTTTCTGGAATGTGGCTTTATAGTGATCTTGAAGGATGGCAGTATTTAGATTTGTCTACAATGGGCTTCTTAAGTGGCGAAAGTATTTTCGTTACTAACCTATTGAACAACACACTTTATGACTATCAATTTGAATTGAGCGATGGAACACAAACTCCATTAGAATCATTCATTACAGGCAGCTGCAATACTAGCTGTGGTAATGCATCATTGGGAGTTGTTCCTGGAACATGTATAAACGTTGGTGGCACTAATTACTACACAACAACATTGACTTATGATTTCACAGGTGCATGTAACGTGTCAACTTTGTGGTGGTCAATCGATGGCGTTAACTACAATGCGTTTGATGTATCAGCTGATGGATTAGTTAATGGCTCTTCAGTTGAGTACTATTTTGCACCAAACACAACTTACTATTTGTTCTATGAATTGTCAGATGGAACAACATCATTTGCTGAAGTATTGGCAACTGAAAACTGCGAGAGCGGTGAGTTCATTTGTGACTGCGCAGGAACACAAATTCCAATTGAAGCCCTTGCTTGGTTGGGTGATGGAAGTTTTGATGATGGTACCTATAACTGGAATGGAATTTACCCAGTAGATTTCAACTGTCAGACATGGGGCTTTGACTGTAATGACGATGGTTCAACAGTAGTTCTTGACCCGTACGCAACTTGCTATGGCAACTTGCCTCCAGCAAACGGTTGCTCACCAGAATCTTGCTTTGGTTTTGGTATCGATGTATATATTGACTGCTATGCTGGTGAAACAGCGGTAACACTTACCAATGAATTTGGTGAAATTGTTTACACTTTCGACGAAACATTCTTTACGGCAGAGTACCAATACGTTTCTCAAATCATGTGCTTGCCAGCTGGATGTTATACATTCACAATCACTGACTCGTTTGGAGATGGTTTAGCTAGTGCATTGTGTGATACACCTGGTTATTTTGAATTGTATGATGAAAACGGAACTGTTTATTTAGGAAGTGGCGACTTCGGTTTCCAAGACTCATACACGTTCTGTATTGGAGATGCAACATGTTCTAACTTGTCATTGAACTTAAATGACCAACCATGTTATGATTATCAAGGTCAAGGTTTGACACCGTCGTTCCAAGTAGAATACTTGTTTAATGGCGCATGTGAAGTTCAAAGCGTGTTCTTGGCTGAGGCTGGAGCTGCTGCGTTCACTGAGTTTGATCAAACAGCAAACGGAATGGTTAGCGGCACTGCAACTAACTTCTACAACCTTGCTCCAAACATGACTTATTATGTTTACTACACTCTTAGCGATGGCAGCTTCTCACCATTGTATACTTATGTAACAGGTGACTGTAACAATGAAGTTACAATTTGTGACTGCGCTGGTGTTCAGCACACAAGTGGAGTTCTACAATGGTTGGGTGACGGTTATGCAGATAATGGTTTCTACACATGGGATGGACAAAACGTTAACTTCAACTGTGCAACATGGGGCTTTGACTGCGGCGACGTAGCTGGTTCACCATCATTGGATCCTTATAACGTTTGTGGTGGTGGTTTGCCTCCATTCAACGGATGTTCAATCACAGAAGAAGTTCTTGGTTGTATGGACCCACTTGCTTTGAACTACAATCCTGATGCTACAGTTAGCGATGGATCATGTATCTACAATTCACAAATTGGATGTACAGATGCTGATGCATGTAACTACCTAGCTTCTGCTCTATTTGATGATGGAAGCTGCGAGTACACTTCATGTGCAGGTTGTACAGACCCAGATGCAACAAACTATGATGCTTCTGCAACAATTGATGATGGATCATGTGATTACACTCCAATCTTGGGTTGTACAGATCCAGACGCTTTGAACTATAACCTTCTTGCAACACAAGATGATGGTTCATGCGTATTTAGCTGCCAATGGCCAAGCATCGTTTACACACCTCATTGTGTAGTTGGAACAAACGATACATATATGATCACAATGAGCATTAACCAATTGGGTAATGGTGCTCCTTATGTAGTTGGAAACAGCTATAACCAAGAGCAGTATTTGGTAAACTTCAACGGAACAATTGAAGTTGGTCCATTCCCTAACGGTGAGCAAGTTGTTATTACAGTTGTATCTAGCCTTCTTGACGGTTGCTTCATCACTTCACCAGTACTTTCTTCAGATTGTACAAACGGTGTTGTTGCTGGTTGCACAGACGAACTAGCAAGTAACTACAACCCATTGGCTAACCAAGACAACGGTTCATGTACTTATGACTTTACAATTTGCGACTGTGCGGGAACAGCGTTTAGCCCAGCGACACGTTTCCAACTTGGAAATGGTACTGTGAACAACGGTTCTGCAGGTCTTCCAAACTTCAACTGTGCTACATGGGGTTATGACTGCGGTGACATCGTAGGTGCGCCAAACTCTGATCCATTCGGTGTATGTTCAGGTAACTTGCCTCCATTGAATGGTTGTGACATCAACGTTGTAGAGCTTGAGTCAAATGAAATTAGCGTTTATCCAAACCCAACAAATGGTATGGTGAACATTGCTAGCTTCGGAAAATCAGGCATGGTTCAGATTCGCATTTTTGATCAAACAGGTAAACTAATCGAGTCAACACAGAAAGTGCTTGGCAACGGTACAGTTCAAACACTTGATTTGACGAAGTATGCTTCTGGTACTTATCAAATTGAATTTATCAATAGCGACAAAGTGGAGCACAAAGCAATTGTACTTCAACGATAGTCGAAATCGTATTTAGTAAAAAGCCCGTCTTGCAATTGCGAGACGGGCTTTTTTATTTTTAAATATTTATTCTTTATACTTTCACATATTTAATATTAAAACCACCGTCCGTCAACTACAAGTAAATTTGTTGTACAGAGATAATGAAAGTAATTAATAAGATATTGATTCTTTTAGCTGGCATTGTTTGGAGTGCCTGTGATGGGACGTGCCAAACGTTTAACAAGTCCTATGGAGGTTTTGATTTTTACGATCTAGAACAGGCCTATGAAATTAATTTAGGATTTGACCAGTACCTGCATGTCATTTATTTGAATCAAGATTCTGATCAGGGCACATCGAGAGTATGGAGATCTAGAATTGACTATGTGACGGGTGAATTGGTTGACAGCACCTTTACTCAGAGAGATAGCACTACGCTGATTGTTCAATCTTGGAATCACTCTGATCAATTGTCTGATGGAGGCTATATTGTTGCGGGTTATTTGGCGGAATTGCTCGACAGCAATACATCTTATGATAATGACTTGGGGTTTATTTTGAGATTGGACTCCAATGGTGATTCCTTGTGGTTAAGAAAATTTGGAAATGAAAATGAAGGCAATATATTTTATCAAGCAAAAACATGCTCTGATGGTGGTTTTGTAGCAGTAGGAACTAGTGATGTGAATAACGCCAATTTTGATGTATGGGTGGTGAAAGTGTCTTCCAATGGCGATGAAGAATGGAATTACAGGTACAATACACTACCGGGCTATGAGGATTTCGGAAAAACCATTGTGGAAACTTCTGAGGGGGGATTTATTGTTGGTGGAACAACTAGTTATTTGTGGGGCTCATCAGTTAATAAGCATTTATTGTTGAAATTGAACTCACAAGGAATACAGCAAGGAGAGCCATTGATAGTAGGAGAGGATTGGTCTATTGCCCATGGATATGCCATGTTAGATTACTGTGCTGATGGGAATTTTGTATACACTGCTCGCTGGACTTCAGATTCTTCTGACAATGTAAATTTGTTCTTTGCTAAAATAAATTCGGATATGGAATTTATTTGGATTAAGGATTATGAATTGACTTTTGGTAATCCTGATACGAATTACGCTTCGCGAATTAGGGAAAATCCCGACGGAACGTTTATAGCTGTTTCTGGAGGTGAGAATGCTGATGGAGAAGATGAGGGGATTATTTCGAAATTGGACGCGGACGGTAACATACTCTGGCATAGATATTATCAAAATGGAGTCAATTATCATATCATTAATGAACTCCACGATGTAGTGCGATGCCCAGATGGTGGATATGCTGCGTGCGGTATAACCTTTGACTGGCCGGGAGGAACCCAATATTGGGTACTAAAGGTAGATAGTATGGGTTGTTTGATTCCAGGATGCGACACTTTGGTGAATGTGCTCGAGCAAGAAGGGCTAGAAGTTGTCTTTGAAACCTTTCCAAATCCTGTCGAGGAC
>JBJOKO010000075.1:0-10148 GCA_046046035.1 Bacteroidota bacterium
TTGCAGTTTCTTGTTTATGAATTAAAGCCTTATGTTGATCGTTATTACAGCACACTAACTTCTCCTGAAAATACTTTTGTTGGTGGGTCGAGCAGGGGAGGACTTATTTCAATGTATGCGATGTGTGAGTATCCGCAGTTTTTTGGCGGAGCGATTTGTATTTCTACACATTGGATTGGTGGAATCAATGCCCCAAATGAATTGATATCAAAACTTATTTTGAGGTATTTCAAAGAACATTTACCATCAAGGAAAACACACAAATTTTACTTTGATCACGGAACTAAGAATTTGGATAGTAAATACGGAGAACTTCAAATGAAGGCCAACAAGATTTTGAAGAGAGGTGGGTATAGGAAAAAGAATTTATTATCACTTGTGTTTGAAGGAAAAGACCATGCAGAGCGGGATTGGAGTGAACGATTCAATATTCCATTAACTTTTATGCTAAAGAAATGAAACACGGAATTGCCATCTTTATTCTAGCGATAATTTCTTCGCTAACAGCGCAAAGTCAAGATGCCACTGATTATCATTTGGAAATTATTTTGCAGGATGAATATGGCATTGAGATAACTGAGGTTGATTCAATAAGTCTTACCGTTTTTAACGAGGATACAGTTTTTTATTTTGAAAATGCTGAGTACTCCATTCAACTTGATTTACCCGAAGGGAAGTACTCGCTCAAGGCTGAGGGGCGTGGTTATTATTCAACTGAAATAAAAGATATAGAAGTACGAATGTGTTGTCTTTCTCAGATCTCAGTTGTGTTGAACTATGAAGACAAACTATGCGATACTTATCCAAATAGAGTCTATGAGCCTGCGCTTATGAGGGTTTATTTTGACTATGATTTCAATCACCCTTCATTTGGAAACAATGATGGAGCATTTAAGAATGGATACCAAGTTGGAATGAGTAATCACAACCTGTTTGGAATTTCGAAGAGATGGGATATGGGAACTATTAATTCATTGGATTGGGGATGGCAGCAGATTGATTCTTTAGTTGCGCCAGCGTTTGAAAAAGAATTGGACCGAGCGCGTTATTCTTGGTTCAAATGGGGTTTAGGTTTCACAAATACGTTCATGATTTCAGGAGTTAAAACAGAAGATGATAGAGATGATTTTATTTTGAATTTTGGCGCTACCTGGAATATGCCAATCTTTTTTCGCTATACAGAAGTGAACGGAAGCACAAAGCAATTCAAAAGAGGCATCCACAAATGGAATGAATTCCAAGCGGAAGCAAGATTGACTTACGGGGCTGTTGGTTTTGGCGCTACATATCGCCTGACAGAATATCTAAAAGGTGATTACCCAGAAATGCCAAGACTAATGTTAAGTCTAACCCTAACCGCCCCCACAATCTAACCACACCAACTACCAACTACCACCTACCAACCACCAGCCTATGAAATACGTTGTTTTTTGCGGCTCCGGAATCGGAGTTCATCCAGAATATAAAAGCGAGGCCATCGCGCTTGGAAAAGAAATGGCAAGAAGAAATATCGGTGTCGTTTATGGCGGCGCCAAAATCGGTATTATGGGTGCGGTTGCAGATGGCGCTATGCAGAATGGTGGAGAAGTAATCGGTGTCATTCCTCATTTTCTTAATGCAAAAGAAATAGCGCACGACGCGATCACTGAAATGATTCCGGTAGATACCATGCACGAAAGGAAAGCATTGATGAATCAGCTCAGCGATGGGATGATTACTCTTCCCGGAGGCATAGGAACAATGGAAGAATTTTTTGAAGTATTGACTTGGGGACAACTTGGATTGCACAAAAAACCCATCGCAATACTCAATACTCTTGGATATTACGATGGGCTAATTGAACTGCTAACAACGATGGTAGAAAAAGGATTCCTCAAATCCACTCATCGTGATATGATTATTGTTGCAAACGATATCACAACATTACTAGACAAAATGTCCAACTACCAAGCCCCCCCGACGGAACAGTGGATTACGGAGGAGAGAGTTTGATAGTTTGATAGTTTGGTAGTTTGGTAGTGTGAACTACATATCCAAAATCAGACTGTAACCAGTCACCAGTCACCAGTAACTAGTAACCAGTCGTCATTTCTTCGCTTGTCTCTTTTGTTTGCGAGTGAGTTTTGACATTTCCAATTGCTTTTGGTAATCGGCTTCTTGTTTTTTGATTTTATCCCATTGCTCTTGTGTCATCATGGTGTAGGTGGTTTGCATGGTGTAGAACAATTGGATTGAAGGTTCTTCTTCATCCGCATTGATTACCTTATCGAATTGATTGTAAGGGATGCGATCGTAGAAGATTGTTTTGTTTTTTTCTGCAGTCTGTACAAGGAATTGTTGTTCGTATTTTTTCTTTTCAGAATCAAGCGTAATAGTCGCATCTCTTCCTGCTTTTACCATGATAGTATTAGATACGTAATTGTTTGCATCTACTACAGCTTCGTAGGTAGCACCGCTATTGAAAGCAGTGTATGATTTGTAACGTTCCATAGGATAAGTGCAGTTGAAACCATCAGAAACAGATGTGATATCCAAGTGCATTTTCATTCCAGTATATGTTTTCTCTTTCGATGCAATAACAGCCATTGCTTCTTGACGAAGTAGCTCGTAGTAAGTATTCATACCGTCGATATTGTATTCCACTTTTACCATATCATAGATCTCAGCGAAAGCCATTTCAGAGATGATTTGATCCAATAATTTGTGGTCGCGGAAAAGCACGTGAACGTTCTTTTTCATTTCAAAACCAACTGGAATTTCAATTGATTTTTTGCTAAATTTTTTCTCTTCTAGTTTGTGTGCATAGGTTGGTACCATTGATACCGCATCGATGTGAATATCATCTTCTTTGATTCCCATTTGACCAAGAGCATATTTAACTTGGTCAATGCGGATATTCATTAATGAATCCACTTGCCATGCATTTTTGCCGGATTGAACGGCTGCGAAAATTGCGGTATAACTGGTGGCTTTGACGTTCATCATTACATCAGCTTTTAATGTAATCATGTTGCCATTGGGCGTGTTTGGAGCCACATAGGCACGCTCAGTGTTGAATGACTGAGGATTATTGTACAAATAGCTTCCCGCAGCCTGAGATTGCGCCTTAAGCCCAATCAGTAGGCAAACCGCAGCAGTAAATAGAGAATAAATACGTTTCATGTTGTTTTGATTTTTGGTAATTTGAACTTCTGTACAGACCAAAAGCGGAAAGGTTCAAACTAACGACCGGTGACCAACGACCGGTGACCGGTGACCGGTGACTGACGACTAGTGACGTACTTCGTACTCTCAACTCCGTACTAACCACCTACCACCTACCACCTATTACCAACTACCAACTACCTACTACCAGTCACCAGTCACCAGTCGTTGGTCACCATTTTAGTCTTAGAAATTCAATAATTCGTCGAAAAGTGTTAGGAGAGTGTTATGCATGCATTTTAATTTTTTGTATGTTCGTTATGTTGTTTCGAATTAAATGCGGCTAACCACCGCATTATTGACCTTTTTAACCAAAACCAAAACCAAATGAAATTAAAACTACTGTTGGTGGGCTTGGTCGTGCTCTGTAGTAGCGTGACTTTTGCCCAAGCCCGAACCGTCTCGGGGTCCGTTAAGGACAAGACATCCGGAGAGTCTCTTCCCGGTGTAGCCGTTCAAGTTGAAAGCACGAGTAAAGGTGTTTTCACTGATCTTGAAGGTAAATATTCAATTGAAGTCGAAAATGATCAAGCTGTATTGATTTATTCTTTCGTTGGATATAATTCACAAAAAGTAACTGTCGGTACTCAAAGCACAATTGATATTTCATTAGAGAACACAAAAGATCTTGATGAGGTTGTAATCACTGCATTGAATATTCCGAGAGATAAAAAATCGGTTGGATATGCAACTCAACAAATCGATGGTTCTGATGTAAATACAGCAAAGGAAGCGAACATCGTAAACTCCCTTCAAGGTAAAGTTGCAGGGGTTCAAATTACTGGTTCATCTAACTTGGGTGGTTCTTCTCGAATTCTTATTCGAGGCGCAAAATCCATGACAGGAAATAACCAGCCTCTATTTGTTGTCGACGGTGTGCCTATTAATAATGCGAACTTCACTACCACAGATCAAGAGCGTGGAGCTCTCGGTTATGATTATGGAAATGCTGTTCAAGATATTAATCCAAATGACATAGAAAGCGTTCAGGTGCTTAAAGGACCTGCTGCAGCTCTTTATGGATCACGCGGTGCTAACGGCGTTATTCTTATCACCACTAAGAAAGGAAAAAGCGGTGGTGGAAAAAAAGCAATTGGCGTGACAGTAAATCAAACCTATGGTTTCGATAAAGTGTTTGTACTTCCGGATTATCAAAACACCTACGGTGGAGGATACGGATCGGAAGATGCTGATGGCCTCTATGCCTCTGATGTTTTTGAAGGTTTGCGATATAGCGATTTCTCTTGCGATTGCAGCTGGGGTCCTAGACTAGAAGGACAAAATGTTCTTCAGTGGTATGCATACGATCAAAAATATCATCCTGAACTTTATGGTAAAGCGACTCCATTTGAGGCGCATCCAGATAACGTAAAAGATTTCTTCAGAACAGGAACGACAAGCAATACAAACGTCTCTCTTGAAGGCGGAAGTGATCGCGGTGGTTTCCGTCTTTCGATGTCTAATATGCACCAAAAAGGTGTTTTTGAAAATGCAAAAATGAATAGAAATTCTATTTCATTTAGCGGAACACATCAATTGAGCGATAAGCTTAGCGCTGGTGTATCAGCAAACTATGTGCGCACAAATACTAAAGGTCGCCCTCAAACTGGTTACAATAACATTGCCTCAAACTTTACTCAGTGGTGGCAACGTCAATTGGATATTGAAGAATTGCGTGATTACAAAAATCCAGATGGAAGTCAGCGTTCTTGGAACCGTAATTCAGAAACTGATGCAAGCCCTCTTTATTGGGACAATCCTTTCTGGGTGCTTCACGAAAATTATGAAACAGACGTTCGTGAACGTGTATATGGTAACTTCAACTTGACTTATAAAGTGAATGAAAATCTTTCTGTGATTGCAACTGCAATGACTGATTTTTATAATGATTTCCGTCAAGAAAGAAGAGCAGTAGGATCAGTTGAAGCTGCTTATTATTCTGAAAACAGAATTCGTTACTCTGAAAACAACTATGAGTTGAAAGCAGTGTACAGAAAGCGTATTGGTAACAATCATGACATTAGTGGCTTTGCTGGTATGAATAGATTGGACCGCAATACAGATCAATTCTTTTCTAAAACAAATGGTGGATTGAACGTTCCTGGATTCTATTCTTTAGAAAATTCAATTTCCCCAATTAGCATTGATCCTTACAAGACACGCAAGCGCATCAACTCTATGTTTGCTGGCCTTTCTTATGGATATAAAGGATTCCTTTATGTCGACGCTACGATTAGAAATGATTATTCTTCAGCGCTTGTTGGAGATAATGCATCTTATGTTTATCCATCGATTTCATCTAGCTTCATTTTTACTGAAATTTGGAAAATTCCATACATGGATTTCGGAAAAATTCGTGCGAGCTATGGTAAAATTGGTAACGATACCGATCCATATCGTACAGAAATTCGTCCTTCTGTAGGAACAAGTTTTGATGCTGCTGGTATGTTCTATATGCCAAACACATTGAACAATCCAAATCTGAAAAATGAATCAGTTTACACTTGGGAAGTAGGTGCTGAAATGAATTTCTTCATGGAGCGTGTTCACCTTGACGTGACATACTACAACTCAACAACAAAAGACAACATCTTTGGTGTTGCTCAATCTGCTGCATCGGGCTCTACCTTCCGCGTTATCAACGCAGGTGAAATGCAAAACAAAGGTTGGGAAGTTGCAACTCAATTTATTCCAGTGCGCACTGATGGTGGATTCGAACTAGGATTTGGATTGAATTGGGCGCGTAACAGAAACGAAGTGGTTAGCTTGTATACTGATGAAGCGGGCAATGCCGTTGAGTCAATTCGTCTTGCTACTGCACCTTTCGCTGTAACTCTTGAAGCTCGTCCAGGCGAGGCTTACGGAACAATCGTTGGTTACGATTATGCGTATTCAAACGGACAAAAAATTACTGAGGATGGATTTTATGTGAGAACAAATAAAGTAGTTCCACTTGGATCTGTACTTGCTGATTATACTGGCGGTGTAAGCATGTTTGCATCTTACAAAGGGTTCAAGCTTTATACATTGTTTGACTTCCAAAAAGGTGGAAACCTGTTTTCTTTAAGCAATACTTGGGGTAAATACAGTGGTACACTTGCCGAAACAGCAGAAGGTGATATTCGTGAAAACGGAATCATCGTTGATGGTGTGAATTTGACTGGATACGATGAAGCAGGAAATCCAATTTCTGATGGTACAGCGAACACAACGAGTGTTGCAGCTACAGATCACTTCTTCGCAAACGGAGGATATGTTGTCAATGCAGCAGACGTTTATGATGCATCATATATTAAATTCCGTGAATTGCGTTTGATTTATGATTTCAATCCAAAAATGCTTTCTAAAACTCCGATTCGCGGTATGTCTTTCGGTGTGACAGGAAGAAACTTGGCAATCTTGAAAAAGAATGTACCTCACATCGATCCAGAGGCTGCTGTAAGCTCAGGAAACGTTCAAGGTTTGGAAGGCGGTCAATTGCCGTCAACAAGAAACATCTCTTTCTCACTTACGGTTAAATTCTAAAATCAAACGAACATGAATAATACGAAATCAATTATAAAATGGGCGTTTCTGGCATCATTCCTTGTACTAACTTTTGTTGGTTGTAAAAAGGATTTTGAAAATATCAATGATGATCCAAATTCGCCTGGCGGAACTATCCGTACAAGCTTCTTGCTTTCCGGAGCGCAAAAAGGATTAATGGATTTCACTTGGGATGCCTTTTGGGGTGCTCAAACTGGAAATCAACTAGCACAGTATTGGTCATCGAATCAATATGCTTCTGAAAGTCGATATCAATTTAGAACATCTGTTACCAATGGCTATTGGACACGTCTATACGCTGGAGGAAACAATGATGCTGATGAAAATATGGGCGGAATAAGTGAGCTCCAAACAATCATCGATTTGTGTAAGGAAAACCCTTCGGAGTATGTTGGATTTGGTGATCCAAATAATCAGATTGCCGTGGCTTCTATCATGAAGGTTTGGGCTATGCAAATGATCACTGACACTTGGGGTGATGCTCCTTATAGCGAGGCTTGGAAAGGCTTTGCTAACACTCAACCAAAGTACGATTCGCAACGTGATATCTACATTGGATTGCTTTCAGAATTGAATGGAGCAATTGCTTTAATTAACGAAGGTGCAGACGGACCAACAGGCGACCT
Source organism: Bacteroidota bacterium (assembly GCA_046046035.1). Lineage (GTDB taxonomy): Bacteria > Bacteroidota > Bacteroidia > Flavobacteriales_D > Sanyastnellaceae > JAIXWP01. The sequence goes on from JBJOKO010000075.1 coordinate 7,377, forward strand.
AATCTATAGTGGAAATATGAGCGCTTGGAGAAAATTCGCAAACTCGTTGAAGATGCGCATTGCTATGCGTATGTCTGATCGCGAATCTGCAATGGCATCAACTGCAATCAATGAGGCAATTGCTGACGGTATATTTACATCAAATGCTGATAATGCTGTCTTTAATTACCTAGCTTCTGTTCCAAATACTAATCTTTACTACTACAACCGTTATATCGATTCTCGTATTGATTATGCTGGAAGTAATATTCTAGTAGATCAATTGCTTGCTCTTGAAGATCCTCGTATCTCTGCTTATGTTGATCAAAATTCAAGCGGAGAGTATGTGGGAGAGGTATACGGTCTAACTGATGCTGATGCTACTGCTACAGCGAATGCTGATATTTCTCAAAGAAGTTCAAGAGTACTAGAAGCTGATGCTCCTGGTATTTATATGGCTTATGCAGAAACACAATTTATCCTAGCAGAAGCTGTAGAAAGAGGATACATTGCTGGTAGTGCTTCCGATTATTACAATGCAGGAATCACTGCAAGTATGGATTATTGGCTCATCGAAGGTGTAGACACTGATGATGTAGCTGCTGCTACTGCAACCTATTTGGCACGTCCTGATGTGGATTATGCCACGGTAATAGGCGGTGGTGCAACATGGAAGCAAGCTATAGGAAAGCAAAAGTGGCTCGCACTCTATATGCAAGGATTCGATGGCTGGGCTGAGTATCGCCGTTTGGATTTTGGAATTCTTCAACTACCTGCGGGTGGTGTTCTAGAAGGTTCTGGAATTCCTCTTCGTATGATGTATCCTGTAGATGAACAAACACTGAATAGTGCTAACTATGGTGCCGCTGTCGGCAATCAAGGTGCAGACTCCCACGACACACGTGTATGGTGGGATGTGAACTAATATTTTTGGGTTTTGATTGAATTGTAAAAGCGTCTCGCCACTTGGCGAGACGCTTTTTTTATATTTGATTATGAAACCGATTATTCTATGTCTATTACTTCTTGTGTGTACTGCTGGGTATGCTCAAAATGAAATCACTTATTACGCTCCGCTTTTTGGGAAAATGAGCGTGGATACTGCCGAATGGTCGCTGCCGAGGAAAGAGCCCTTTGCTGTGTACTACTATATGAAGCCAGGTGATTATTCGAAGAATTATGGCTGCCTAAAACATAAATCGAGTGGATTGTCTGTTTTTTTTCGAAATGAGTATACATACGAAAATGAGGACTTTACTTCGGATTACTTATCTCGCATTTTAAATGGAAATGTGTCAGAGAAGATTTTTCATGAGAAATTTAAAACCTATGTGTATAGTTGGAGAAATGAAGTAGCTCTTGCAACAGAAGTAGAGAAAGGAATCTTTTTTGTTGTCTCTACTAATATGCGATTGATAGATACTCTTCAAGTGAAAGCTTTGGAGAAATTAATGAGCACTTTTAGTTTAGTCGAGCCATCAGAAATAGATAGAGTGATGGGATATCCACTTAAAGGAAGTGAATCAGAAAAGGTTTTTCGTTCAAGATTAATCAATGAGTTTGTGGGTAATAAGCTGGTCCCTCAAGGGGCCACTCATTATACCTATTTAACAGCGAATCCCATCGATACCGCATGGTTTGATGAGTACTACTTTTTGGAAAAGAAATGTGATTTTTCTTTTCAAAAAGTTTTCGAAACAAGACACCATGATATTAATCGAAACTTTAGTGAGGAGGAATATTTAAAAATATTTTTTGGTGACCTTCGTGAAAATCCATGTTCTATTACAAAGATGACTCGTTTCGTTGGTGAAATGAGAACTCAAGAGCGATTTCTTACGCCGAAATATTTAGCGGAGGATTATTCCAAGGCAGCGAAACTACCCATTAAATATGATGAATTTTCACAGGATGTAGAAGGGTATCTTTTGCTTAGTAATGATAGCTCGTGGAATTTGATTTACGCTGAAAAGGGCAAGGATAAATCAGGTGTCATGAAATGGATGACCTACAATCATACAGGTAAAAGGTCCTATACTTCTGGAAGTGGAGCTAAGTCTCAATTGCACAATCAAAATTATTATGAATCTGTTTACTTCGAAATGCCAGACGACGGGATCGAGAATTACATGATTACAAGTTACCCGAACAAAAAGAATGAATCAGGTCTGCGATATCAAGCGATACCGAACGTGAGCGTGATAAACTCAAATCACAAAAAGCTGAAACTAACAAAGTTTACAACTCCAGCGAACATCAGCAATTTCAAAGTAGTGATGTTGGCGGATTTTGAATCCGTTGAATTTCTTTCTTTGGGCGATCAAGGGTTTGACTATGATCATGCCGATTGGGGTCATTATTATTCCGACTCTGTTGGACTCGTAAGTAGAAAATTATTATTTACAAGCAATATTGTTTCAAAGGAATACATGAGTATATATCAAATTGAAAATAAGATAGCCACTTATCCAATGAATCAAAGAGTGGTAATCTCCCCAGTTATTGAAGCCGATTTGGACAGTGACGGAAACAGAGAAGTCTTTCGTGTTTTTGTTTCAAATGGATCTGTAATTAATTATGAGATTTTTGAAAATTCTAAATCAGGATTGGTGAAAGTCGAGTTGACGGATGGTTGGAAGAAGAACATAAAGAAACACCATTTCGTCTCGAAGTTAATTCACGTTTCAACGGAGCAGAATTTCTACTCACCCTATGAAGAATTGCAAGTGCAAGAAGTCAGCAACGCAGATTATTATCCAGAGGTGGATTTGGTGGCCGCTTACCCAGTGGAGG
>JBJOKO010000076.1:0-9955 GCA_046046035.1 Bacteroidota bacterium
GAAGCTAGAGCCATCATAAATATTGGAAGTTTCGCGATATGGAGAATCTGTTCCTGAAACATCGTGATGATCGCGACCCAAAACTACCATTCCTATTTCACCAGCAGCAATAGCATCATTGAAAGCTTTCGCAATCATCATTCGACCGATTGCATCGGCATAGAGGATACGTGCTTTCGAACCCACCACTAGTTTATTCTTATTGGCCTCTTGAATCCAACGAATATTGTCGGCCATTTGCTGTTGAATTTCTTCAGGTGCGTCTTTCTTCAATTCTTGAAGAACACGCTCAGCGATTCTATCGGTTTTCTCTAAATCTTCATCAGTTCCACTAGTACAAACCCATCTGAATGGACCGAATCCGTAGTCGAAGCACATTGGACCAAGGATGTCTTGAACATAACTTGGATACTTGAATCGGATATGATCGGAGGCCATCACCTCAGCGCCTGCTCTAGAAGCCTCTAATAGAAATGCATTTCCATAATCGAAGAAATACATTCCCTTAGCAGAATGCTTATTCACCGCATCGGCATGGCGACGAAGGGTGTCTTGAATTTTTTCTTTGAAAAGTTCAGGTTGGTTCGCCATCATCTCGTTGCTTTCTTCAAAAGAAAGTCCTACGGGATAGTAGCCACCAGCCCACGGATTGTGAAGTGAAGTCTGATCACTTCCAAGATCTACTTGAATATTTTCTTTATCGAATGTCTCCCAGATATCTACAATGTTTCCAATGTATGCAATGGAAACAACTTCATCATTGGCTTTCGCTTTTCTTACGCGATCAACCACTTCCATTACGTTGTCGCTGATTTCATCAACCCAGCCTTGTTCGTGTCTCTTGTAAGCTGCTTTAGGGTTTACCTCTGCAGTAATTGAAATGCAACCAGCAATGTTTGCTGCTTTTGGCTGAGCGCCGCTCATTCCGCCGAGTCCGGCAGTAACGAACACAAGTCCTTTTGCCGGCAAATCATAGATACCATTATCACCACGTTTTCTGCGCACCATGCGTGCAGCGTTCATTACGGTAATTGTGGTACCATGCACGATTCCTTGAGGACCGATGTACATGTAAGAACCCGCGGTCATTTGACCGTATTGAGTTACACCAAGAGCGTTGAATTTCTCCCAGTCATCTGGCTTGCTATAATTCGGAATCATCATTCCATTCGTCACCACAACGCGAGGAGCGTTTTGTGAAGAAGGGAATAGTCCAAGAGGGTGACCGCTGTATACGACCAGCGTTTGCTCCTCGGTCATCTCTGAGAGGTATTTCATCACTAAGCGGTATTGCGCCCAGTTTTGGAAAACCGCGCCATTTCCGCCGTACGTGATCAATTCATGAGGGTGCTGAGCCACGGCTGGATCCAAATTGTTTTGAATCATAAGCATGATGGCAGCAGCCTGCTGGCACTTTGCAGGATACCAATCGATAGGACGAGCGTACATCGCGTACGTTGGTCTATATCGATTCATATAGATACGGCCAACAGTATTGAGCTCCTCAGCAAACTCAGGCGCTAATTCTGCGTGCAGATTTTCAGGGAAATAACGAAGCGCATTGCGAATAGCCAATTTCTTTTCCTCAATGGAAAGAATGTCTTTACGCTTGGGTGCGTGATTCGTATTCGGATCGTGGGGTTGCAATTCAGGAAGTGCAGAAGGGATGCCTTCGGCAACAAGAAGTTTGAATTGCTCTTTTGTGATTTGTTTTTCTGCGGCTAACATGATACAAAGGTAAACGCCTTAGCGAAATTTCCCTGTTTTCTTGTCGTAGCCATAAGGACAATGTTTACAGCCGCTTTGGCAACAATATCCTCTCTTTCTGTGATAGTTCTCGGTAAATACAATGTACCCCTCGGGACTGTAGTAGTAATCTACGCCCTCTTCCTTCACTTTGTTGTTATTCAATATATCGTTATCACTCATAATCTTCAGCCTCAAAGGTGGGCAATAAGTTGAATAACAACCGTGGTGGCGAATTGTTTATTCAACTATGTTTGTTTCATAAGAAAACAGGCTTCTATGGAGTATTCGCGTTGGTCTGAAAGTCCTATTTGTACGGTAAAAAGGGTGGATAAGATTCATCCTATTATCAGTGGAAATAAGTGGTTTAAATTGAAATACAATTTGGAACAGGCCAAAATGGGCGAATATGACACCTTGCTTTCGTTTGGTGGCCAATGGAGCAATCATATACATGCTTTGGCCTATGCGGCTCGCGAACATGGCTTAAAAAGCATCGGAATCATTCGAGGTGAGCAATTGGAAGAGAAGTCTCAGATGCTCATTGATGCGGAGTCTTATGGAATGCGTTTGGAATTTATCACTCGTGAAGCCTACAAGGAAAAGCATACAGAGGATTTTAAAATGTGGTTGCTTGAGGAATATGGACCCTGTTTCATTATTCCTGAAGGCGGCGCCAATTTTTTAGGCATCAATGGATGTATTGAAATATTGGAACAAGCAGATGATGAATACAATATCATTTGTTGCTCTGCTGGCACTGGCGCTATGGCTGCGGGATTGCTTCTCGCTCTTAAAAACCATCAAAAGCTGCACGTCTTTCCTTCTTTGAAAGGGGGATTTATGAAAGACGAAATGCTCACACATCTAGAATACTTTTTGATGGATCGTGTTGCCGCTAAAGAATTGGTAAATACCGTTGTTTTTCACGACGATTATCACTTTGGTGGTTATGCGAAAACAACTCCGGAGCTTTTGAATTTTATTGAAAAAACGAAGTCAGAAAAGAACATTCCACTCGATCAAGTCTATACCGGAAAGTTGATGTACGGGGTCAATGATCTATTGCAATGTCATTATTTTGAAAAAACGGATAAGATTCTAGTCATCCACAGCGGCGGCCTTCAGGGCTACCGATCCGTTTCGGAAGTTTGAGTTTTGAAGTGTGAAGTATGATGTTTGAGGTGTGAAGTAAATAATGAATTCCTACATCAAACTTCTAGTTATCTTTTCTTAATCCAGAGTTCTGGGTTTTGGGCTACTCCGGTTTCGGTGTTTACTTTCCAGATCTCGAAGTGAAGTGTGTATTCTTCGCCGTCGAATAATACGGTTCCGAGTTTTTGTTTCAATGATACTTTATCACCAACAGAAACAGTCACGTTATTTAGTCCTGAATAAACTGTTTTGTAAGAGCCGTGTGTAACAATGATATTTTGTCCTGCTCCTGGTATTGAGAATATACTAGACACTGTTCCTGCGAATACCGCCAGCACAGTGTTTTCTTTGTCTGTTACGAAATCTACACCATTTGAATTCACCTCTACTCCTGCGATGCTAGAGTGAGGATGTTTGCCGAAACGTTGTGTGATTACACCGGCAGAAACTGGCCACGGCAATGTGCCTTTGTTCTTCTCGAAGTCTGCGTTTAACGCCAGTACCTCTGGTGCTGCACTAATTGCTGGAGCCCCTGCTTTGGGCTTGTTCCCAGATCCATCGGTCTTAGGTTTTACTTCTGCATTTGGATTCGCTGCAGCTCTTGCTTTTGCTTCTGCCGCCTCTTTTTCCTGCTCTTTCTTGCGAGCCTCCGCTATTTCTTTTTGAATGATTTCTTCAATTTTAGCTGAAAGCTTTTTTCTATCTGTCTCCTGCTTCTTCTGCTGATCTCTCAGTTTTTTCTCTTCTTTTTTCAATGAAGAAAGCTTGGTCTGTTGCTCGTTTTTATTCTGCGCAATTTCATTTTTCTCCTGCTCTTTCGCGGAAGCCAAACGCTCTTTCAAAGTCTTGTCTTGTTGAAGAGAAGTAATGTTTTGTGCAATTGCAGATTTTACAGATTCTATTTCATCAACATGCTTCTTACGCGCGGTTGCGTAGTGTTGGGTAAGCTTTAATCTCTTATATGCTTGATTGAAGTCTTCTGCCGCAAAAATGAACATGAGTTTGGCGTAAGACGATTTGTTTTTGTACGCCTGAAAAATCATCTGACCATATTCTTTTTTCAAATAATCAAGATCAGAATTAAGTCGTGTAACATTCGATTCTTTGGTGCCAATTTCATTATCAATCCCTCTGATATCAGAATTGATATTGTTGAGCAATTGTTCGCGATAAGAAAGTTGTTCGTTCAAGATAGCAAGCTGACTGCTGGTCACTTTTTGACTTGATTCAGACTCTTTGATCAGCTTTTTAGTAAGCGCAATTTTTTCGTTGATTTCGTCTCGTTGCTTTTGCAAGTCTTCCTTTTTTCCTTGGCTAAAAGACTGTACGGCAAAAATTGAACATGCAATGAATACTACAAGCGCCGAGCTTGCTAAAATGAGGTTTCTGCGAACTAATTTATTCATCGTTGTACAGGTACTTTTCGTTCGAAGTCTTCGGGAATTTCAAATGGGAAGTCGTATTCCTTGTCTGTTGCAATACGAATTATTCGAAATTCAATTTCTTGTTGCTGGCTATTATCACTCACTTTCAAAACACCTTTTGTAGGATAGTTTTGTTCTCCTTCTTCTTTGAAATCACTGTAATTGATTTCAACGGTTCGTTGGTGAATCAAATCATTGAAGACTGATTTTACCAATCTAAAATGCATTGGTTCTAACCAATAGCGAGATACAATCAAATCTTCTTCATCCGATTTTCTCACTGTTCTTTGGTACTTCGGATCATTTGGATTTACAGTGATTGTATCTGTTGGAGATAGCTTTCTATCATCAATACCCACCACTCTTCTAACTTTTCTTTTGTATTTTGAAGTGAGCAAATATTTCTGTTCATCAACACTACTTCTGAACTTGCCTTCATCTTTCTCAAGTCCGATGGCGTTGCCAATTAGCAAGTTTTGAAGCATTTCAAAGTCAAGGTCTACTTTGGCTACATCAGTGATTGTTTCGAACCCTCCGACGTAGTAATACTTGTTATCGGGAAGTTTGGAAATATATTTTACGCTATCAGGAGTAATTAGAACTCGGAACATTTCAATACCGAGGGCTGGAGTGATAGAAATCCAAATAATGCTATCACGTTTCATTCGAATTGTTGCTTTGAAACCTTGTGTTTCACCAAGGGTTTTCAAATCAACATCGACTTTCATTCCAATCCAATTGAAGTCGAATTCATTTCTCTCATATCTTTTTAGAAGGTACGAAGCAGAACGATCTTTAATAGGTTCTATCTGAGCTGTATCTTTAGAAGAGCGGCAACTCAAGAGTATAATACTCGGAAGTACTATGGCAATAAGGAGGCGAGCTAGACTAGTCAATTTTTTGAGAAGAGATTTTTGAGTTGATTTTTTCTGAAGCGCCACCGAGTGCTGCGGCTTTCTTCCATTGTTCTACAGCTTCTTTGGTACGGCCTGTTTTGTAAAGAATATCGCCGTAATGTTCGAGCAATTCTCCATTCGGTTTTGTGTCATTCCCCACTGCACGTTCAATCCAAATGAGCGCCTCATCAAACCTTCCCGATTGGAAAAGCGCCCAAGCGTAAGTGTCTTGGAACGTGGGAACATTCGGTTGAATATCGTTTGCTTGTTTGCTCAATTGAACCGCTTTTTCAAGCTTGGTTTTTCTTATCGACAGGTAATAAGCGTAATTGTTTAATACCAATGGATCAATTGGATTGATGATTAATGCTTTTTCAAAAACCTCATCAGACTTGGTGTAGTTTTTCACTTTATGATAACCTGCCCCAAGGGAAGTGTAGAATTGTGCGAGTAACGAGGGGTTTTCAATCACCAGCTCTTTACCCATATTCCACTTCTCAATAGCATTGTCGTATTGAAGTTCTTTTTCATAACCATAGCCTGTATACAGATAAAGCAGGGGCGAGTTAGGGAAAAGTTCTAGCGCACGCTCACCATCTTTGATGAGATCTTTCGATTTATCTAATTCCATTTCTAATGAAAGCGTTTGCTCCCATAGAAGAAGTTTTGTTTCATCCAGAGAAATGGCTTTTTTGAAAGATGACAATGCTTTTTCATCATTGCGATCGCGGTAATAAAAATCGCCTTGAATGGAATGTGCCTTTGCTTCTTTTGGATGCACTGCCACTGTGATATCAATCAATTCGTATGCTTCAGGAATCAGCGATGCGTTCATTTCTGATGCTTGATAGAAACGCATGAGAACAGCTATTTTCTGATCGATTGTGACATCGGTTGTTTGAAAAGCTTTCTTCAACTCATCAAACGATTTTTTGTCGTCGCCTGCTGCTGCGTAGTATTCACTCAATTGATAATGCACTTGGCCGTTTTCGGGATCAGCGATTACCATTTTGTCTAACGCAACTTTTGATTTTTCCTTTTCACCGATTGTTTGGTAAAACTGTGCTACAAGTCCCCAGTAGCGCGCTTCAGATGGATTTGCTTCAGCTAGTTTTTCTAATTCTTTTGCAGCTTTTTCCTTGTCATCAAGCTCCATATAGATTTGATGTTTTTGGAAACTTAGTTCCTCATAAACACCAGAGTTTTTTTCGATAACATCATAGACCTCAGCCGCTTTTTCGAGTTGACCTGCCGCTACGTGTGCATTGGCTTGATCATACAGCGCGTTTTGATCATCAGGGTTGAGGTTATATACAATTTCAAATGTCTTTGCCGCGAGATCATACTTGCCCATATCCATGTAGAGTTCGGCCTGCAATCGTTGATACCACGCGTTTTTCGGATTGGCTTCAATACATTTTTTAATATGTGATTGAGCAGAAGTAGAATTGAGAAGAATGTACTTATCGATGCGGGCTAATTCGTAGTGAACCGAAGGTTCGTTCGGTTCGAATTGCAGACATTCTTGAAATGCTTTGTATGCTTTTTCTACTTCTCCTTTTGCTTTGAACTTTTGTGCTTCAAAGAATTTTTCTTGGAAACGAGTATCAAGTTGCGGACGCAGTTGATCTGGTTCGCTATTGTCGGATGATGCAGTTTTTCCACCACTGGCTTGCTTGCTTTTTTTGCAAGAAGGAGCGTAGACCGCGAGCAGAGCCAGAATGAGGTATGGAAGTAGTTTTTTCAAAGGAAAATTAATTGATAACAGAATAATCGCCAAGGCTCAATACTTGTGCCGAACCTTTCACTGAGGCGCTAGTTCCGATCATTGAGTTGTCGATGTTTGCTGATTCTATTTTGGTGTCAGCGGATACGATGCTGTTTTTGATAATGCTTGCATTCACCGTACAGCCCTTGCCAATAGAGGCGTTTGGACCAATAACAGAGTTTGATATTTTCACATTTTCACCGATGTAGCAAGGGTGAATAATGGTGGAATTTTCAATAGCAGCAGAACTTGGGATTGGCAGTTTATCGGTGCCGAGGTAGTTGAGCACCTTCTTATTGGTGTCGACCATCGCCTCTTTGTTCCCACAATCCATCCAGTCTTGCACTGCTCCTGGAGTGAACTTAGCGCCTTTCTTCACCATGTTTCTCAACGCGTCAGGAAGCTGATATTCGTTGCTATTCATGATGTTATTGTCAATCAAATACTGGAGTTCATTTTTCAAATTCTCTCCGTCTTTGAAATAGTAAATTCCAATCATTGCGAGATCAGAAACGTACTCCTGTGGCTTCTCTTTGAATTCAGTGATGACACCTGCTTCATTGATAATAACTACGCCAAACTGACGTGGATCTTCGATTTTCTGAACCCACAATACACCGTCTTTGGAAGTATCTAATTTGAAATCGGCTTTGAAAAGGGTATCAGCAAATGCTACGGTAACGGGACCGCTCAAAGCAGAGGCTGCACAGAGTATAGCGTGCGCTGTACCCAAGGCTTCATCTTGGTAGTGAATGGTGCCCTTGGCGCCAAGACTTTCTGCCACTTGAATCAAGTGCTTTTCTGCAGCTTCTCCGAAACGACCTACTACGTAGGCAATTTCATCTACTTTTTGATCACTGATTGCTACGATATCTTCAACGAGACGTTGAACGATAGGCTTGCCAGCGATTGGCAATAGGGGCTTTGGAGTAGTTAAGGTATGAGGGCGCAAGCGCTTACCCATCCCAGCCATTGGGACAATTATTTTCATATTCACAGTACTGTTGACACAAAGAAAAATGCTAGACGTCAAACTTTGACGCGTTTAGCAAAGAGAAATGAACAATGGACTTTTTGAATTACTTGATGCCTGTGCTGCCGAAGCCCCCAGCCCCTCTTTCTGTATCTTCTAGAGAATCAACCTGTTCGAATTCAGCTCTTTCGTACTTCGCAATCACCATTTGAGCCACACGGTCACCATGGTTGATAATCACCGGTTGGTCTGAAAGATTAACAAGCAATACTTTCAATTCACCTCTATAATCCGCATCAATGGTACCGGGTGAATTCAACACCGTAATTCCTTGCTTGAACGCGAGACCACTCCGTGGACGAATCTGAGCTTCTGTTCCGGGTTCCAAAGCAATGAAAAGACCAGTTGGAATAAGCGTTCTGTGAAGAGGCTGTATTTCTACTGGCTCTGAAAGATTGGCGCGCAAATCCATTCCTGCCGAGTGCAATGTCTCGTAGTTCGGAAGAGGATTCGAAGATTGATTTATGATTTTGATAGCCATTATTTTCCAGTGAAAGCAGGCTTTCTTTTTTCTAAAAATGCTGTTGTTCCTTCTGTGAAATCCGCAGTGCCAAAGCATTGACCGAATTCTTTAATTTCTGCCTCAAACCCAACCACATTTGGATGAAGTCCTGCGAGGATGGAACGGTATGCAGAAGCAATAGCGGTTGGTGAATTCTTCACGATTTTAGAAGCAATCTCTTCGCATTTTGCAATGAGTTCTGGTTGTGCTACAACGTAGTTTACCAAGCCCCATTGAAGTGCGTCTGCCGCTGGAATCATGCCTGCAGTTGCGATCATTTCCATCGCTTTGCCTTTGCCGACAAGTTGCGTCAAGCGCTGTGTTCCGCCATATCCAGGAATAACTCCTAATGATACTTCTGGCAATCCCATTTTAGCATTATCAGATGCCACGCGAATGTGACAGCTCATCGCAAGTTCAAGACCACCGCCAAGTGCAAATCCATTGACAGCAGCGATAACTGGCTTGGACATATTTTCTACAAAATCAAATAGAAGTTTGTGGCCACTGCGGCTCAACATTCTTCCTTCTTCTACGCTGAACGCAGCGAATTCTTTGATGTCGGCACCAGCAACAAATGCTTTTTCACCACTACCCGTGATGATGATCACTCTTACATCTGGATTCACATCAGCCAATGCAAGGGCTTTATTAAGCTCTTCAATTGTCTGTTTATTCAAAGCGTTCAATTGATCAGGTCTGTTGATTGTAATCGTCAAGACCTGGTCTTTTGTATCAAGAAGAATGTTAGAATATGCCATCTTTTTTATTGAATTGGATGGCAAATGTAAGAGGTTTATCGCAACACGTTGACGTGTCCGATGAGTTCGGTCCTACGCTCGAGGCTATCGTAAGAAACAGTCCAGATATAGGTGCCGTCTTGCACATAATATCCATTGAGGCCAGGCACCCAAACCTGCTCTGGATCGGAGGTTTCGAATATCAGATCTCCCCAGCGATTGAAAATTTTCAAGTTGAAATTCTCGAGGTTTTCGCCATAGACGCGGAACACATCATTCACTCCATCATTATTTGGAGTAATGGTGTTGGGTATATAAACGGGGAAATATGGTTTAACAAAAACAGAATCTGTGGCGGTGCATCCTAAACCATCTGTCACTGTGAGGTAGAAATAGGTGGGCTCATCGGGATTGGCGTAAGGCGAAAGACAATCGGTGCAGGATAGGTATTCTGATTCGTGCCAGAAATAAGGCAAACCAAAATTGTTACCCGTCAACTGCACGATACCCGGAACATCAAAGTACAAATCAGGACCCGCGTTGACTTCAGGAGCGGCGAGGATATTTACCTCAACTGTGGCATTGGCTGCGCAACCATTTTCATCGGTCACGGTCACGGTCATTGTGGATGTTGTTGGAGGAGAAACGAGGGTAGTTTGTGCATTCGGGTCGACTGCATATTCGGCAGGAC
>JBJOKO010000077.1:0-9889 GCA_046046035.1 Bacteroidota bacterium
TCGGATATGGAAGTTGAGATGCCGAAAATCGAAGAGGAATTGAGCGACGATGAACTTGGAAATAAGCTTCAAGAATTTGGTCCTTATGATCCAAAACTTGACCTTAGTCGCTACGAACCACCTTCCATTGAATTGCTCAAAAACCACGGTTCGGGTGTACCTCAAATCAACAAAGAAGAACTTGAGGCCAATAAAAATAAAATCGTTGAGACACTCAATCACTACAAAATTGAGATCGATAAAATCAAAGCTACTGTTGGACCAACAGTAACGTTGTACGAAATCGTTCCTGCACCAGGTGTGCGTATCTCTAAAATTAAAAATCTAGAAGACGATATCGCACTTAGCCTTGCTGCCCTAGGTATCCGTATTATCGCGCCAATTCCCGGAAAAGGAACAATAGGTATTGAGGTTCCAAATTCTCGTCCTGATATTGTCTCTATGCGATCACTTATCGCAAGCGAGAAATTCCAGAACAACGACATGGAGTTACCTGTCGTTCTAGGAAAAACCATTTCCAACGAAAACTTCGTTGCCGATTTGGCGAAGATGCCTCACTTACTTATGGCAGGTGCTACAGGTCAAGGTAAATCGGTTGGATTGAATGCCATTTTGGTTTCATTGCTCTACAAAAAGCATCCTTCGCAAATCAAATTTGTACTTGTCGATCCGAAGAAAGTGGAATTGACTTTATTCAATAAAATCGAAAGACACTTCTTGGCAAAACTGCCAGATACTGATGAGGCCATTATCACAGACACAAGCAAAGTGGTGCGAACGCTCAATTCGCTTTGTATTGAAATGGACGACCGATATGAGCTCCTAAAAACCGCTCAGTGTCGTAATATTAAAGAGTACAACGCGAAGTTTATTAGCAGAAGACTTAACCCAGAAAACGGTCACCGTTATCTGCCATATATAGTACTAGTGGTCGACGAGTTTGCCGACCTCATTATGACAGCGGGACGCGAAGTTGAAACCCCTATCGCCCGTCTAGCACAGCTTGCCCGAGCAATTGGTATCCACCTTATTATTGCAACCCAGCGTCCATCTGTCAACATTATTACAGGTACCATCAAGGCCAACTTCCCTGCGCGAATCGCCTTCCGTGTAACTTCTAAAATCGACTCACGCACTATTCTTGACGCAGGTGGTGCCGACCAACTTATAGGTCGAGGTGACATGCTTTTCTCCACAGGAAATGACCTTATTCGTATCCAATGCGGATTTGTAGACACGCCAGAAGTAGAAGAAATCACCGATTTTATCGGAAGCCAACAAGGCTATCCAAGCGCGCTATTGCTGCCCGAAGTACCAGATGAATCAGGCAATACCGAATTGTCATTCTCAGAAGAAGATCGAGATAGTTTGTTTGAAGAAGCAGCTAAGATTGTGGTGATGACCCAGCAAGGTTCTGCCTCATTGCTTCAGCGCAAATTGAAGCTTGGATACAACCGTGCAGGACGATTGGTGGACCAATTGGAAGCTGCCGGCATTATCGGTCCATTCGAAGGCAGCAAAGCCCGTAAAGTCTTAATCCAAGACGAAATCTCCCTACAGCACCACTTGGACTCTATGAGATCTTGAGGTCGTGGGGTCGTGGGGTCGTGGGGTCGTGGGGTCGTGAGGTTGTGGGACGGTGAGACGGGAGACACAGTTTTAAAATCATTTGGGTGCACTTGGGTTCATTTGGTTAAACTTGGGTTCACTATCAAACTACCAAACTATCAAACTACCAAACTATCAAACTATCAAACTATCTTTGCCCCGAAATAAACATCGCGGTGGTTCTTTTTCTATGGGTTTCATTTTTTGGAACAGTTATTGAAAACGGGCAGCGAAAGAATCAAAACAAATGAAAAAGTTTTCACTCATACTGATCGTTGCTCTAGCACTAGTATCAGTTAATGCATCAGCTCAGACTTCGAAAGAAATTCTTGACAAGCTTTCAGTAAAAGCTAAAACTTGGAAGACAATCTCTGCAGATTTCACTTCTACCCTTAAAGACGTTAAAGCGAACGTGAACCAAAAACAAGAAGGTTCAATCAAAATCAAAGGTCAAAAATACTACCTCAATCTTCCGCAATACGTTGTTATATCTGACGGTGTAACAGTATGGAGCTATGATAAAAAAGCGAATTCTTGCACAATCGACAACCTCGCAGATGTGAAAGACGGTGCTTTTGACCCATCTGAGATGTTCACTATTTGGGAAAAAGACTTCAAGCATGATATGAAAAATGCAAATGCTACAGTTGATGGAGTGGCTTGCTACGAAATTCATTTGTACCCACTTAACCCAAAAAACAAGCCTTACCACACAATAGTAATGTACATCGACAAAGGCAAAATGGAAGTTTCTAAAATTGTTGTAAAGACTCGCGAAAACGCAGAGATCTCTTACAAAGTTAAAAACTTCAAAACAAACACTGAATTCCCAGACACCGATTTCAAATTCAACGCAGCAAAATACCCAGGCGTATCAGTAGTCGACAACAGGCTTTGAGCTGCGCTCATGGCTGATGGAAAAGTTTGAAGTTTGAAGTTTGAAAAAATATTAAAGGCCTTGAAAAACTTGGTTTTTCAAGGCCTTTTTCATTAAAAAACATCAAAAGTCAACCATTTCCTTCACACCTCACACTTCAAACTTCAAACTTTATCCTTGGCCCTAAGGACCAACATTGTTTTCTCCTCCTCACTACCCGGCTCAGGAATGTAATTATACACCCATGAAGCATGTTCCGGTAGACTCATTAGTATTGATTCAATGCGTCCACCCGTCTCCAAGCCGAAACGGGTGCCTCTGTCGTAAACCAGATTAAACTCAACATAGCGACCTCTTCTTATCAATTGCCACTTCTTGTTCTGCTCAGTATAACTCATGCCTTTATTCGCAGCTACAATCGGTCGATAGGCTTCTAGAAAAGTTCTTCCAACTGCTTTAACAAACTCAAAATATTCCTCTTTCGATTTGTTCTCATCTGGCTTGAGGTAATCAAAGAAAATTCCTCCAATACCGCGAGTCTCTTTTCTATGCTTATTGAAAAAATACTCATCAGCCCAAACTTTGAATTTTGGATAATAAGTAGAATCAAACTTATCGCAAGTCTCCTTCATTTTTTCATGGAAGAATCTAGTTTGATCTTCATTAACGTAAATAGGCGTAAGATCTATTCCACCACCAAACCAAGACTCCCCAGTGTCTGTTTCAAAATAGCGCACATTCATGTGAACTATCGGAACCATCGGGTTCTCCGGATGAATAACAAGTGAGACTCCGGTAGCAAAAAACTTCTTCGCATTTGGATTTACCCGAGCTTTCATAAACTCAGGCATATCTCCTTCAACCGCAGAAAAGTTCACTCCACCTTTTTCGAAAACATTTCCATGCTGAATAACACGGCTTCGCCCGCCCCCTCCCGTTTCGTGACTCCAAGCATCTTCTTGAAACTTCTGACCACCATCCTCCGCTTCCAGCCCTGCGCAGATTTCATCTTGAAGCGTCTTCATGAAATCTGCTATTTCATTTCTCGTAATATTCATCGATTCAACTTTGATACAAAATTCTAAAAGTCTGATTGGAAACTGTCAGTAAAGCGTCACGTCCTTCCACAAATCAAAAAGTGTGAAGACTAAAGCATACAATGCTTCGGCCTTCACACTTTCTATGTAATTACCGCTAAGCGGAAAATATTATTTCTTCTGAAGCTTACTGTTCTTTACTCCATAAGTGAAGTAAATCATGAAGCCAATTACCATCCAAATCGCAGCAACTGACAATGTTGTAACGTCAAGAGATACAATCATTCCACCGCAAACAAGAATACCCAAGATTGGAACCAATGGCACCAATGGAGTCTTGAATGGACGCTCCAAACCTGGATCAGTTTTGCGAAGCAAAATAATCGCTACGCACACTAATACAAAGGCGAACAATGTTCCGAATGAAGTCAAGTCACCCGCAACGCTCCCCGGAACAAATGCCGCAAATGCTCCTACGAAAGCGAACAAGATCCAGTTGGATTTATAAGGTGTTCTGAATTTCGGATGAAGTTCAGAGAAAGCTTTTGGTATCAAGCCATCGTTTGACATACTATAGAATACACGGCTTTGTCCCATCAACATTACCAAGATTACAGAGCTAAATCCTGCAAGAATTGCAACAGAAATAGAGGTAGCCAACCAACTGTAATCAGTCATATACGTTTCAATTGCATAAGCCACTGAAGCCTCTTTTCCTTTTGCTGGATCAGCAAAATCTTGCCAGTTAGCAACACCTGTAAGGACATAAGAGAACAACACATATAATATAGTGCAGACTACCAATGAGCCAAGGATACCGATCGGCATGTCGCGTTTTGGATTCTTTGCTTCCTGAGCTGCTGTTGATACAGCGTCAAAACCAATAAAGGCAAAGAACACAATACCGGCACCACCGATGACACCGCCCCATCCCCAATCGAAGAATCCTTCGTGACCAGGAGTTCCTTCTGGGATCAAATAAGGTGTGTGGTTAGCTGGATTTATGTATTGGAATCCAATTGCAATAAATCCAAGTACGATTGCTACTTTAATGAATACGATAATAGCATTCACGATGGCAGATTCTTGAGTACCTCTGATTAGAAGCAATGTCAAAAGAAGAAGAATCAACAATGCAGGAGCATTGATAATACCCGCTACTCCCAAGCTTGACACTTCGAATGGTGAGTGACACCACTCATAGGGTATCGAGCCTCCGAGAAGATTATTGAGGTATTCACTCCATGCAATGGAAACTGTTGCTGCACCAAGAGCATATTCCATCACCAAAGCCCAACCAATAATCCAAGCCACAAGCTCACCCATTGTTGCATAAGCATAGGTATAAGCGCTACCCGCGATAGGGAAAATAGATGCAAATTCAGCGTAACACAATCCCGCGAATGCGCAACCAATGGCAGCAACGACGAACGATAATGTTACTGCAGGACCAGCGGCTTCTGCTGCTGCAGAGGCTGTTCTAACAAAAAGTCCCGCTCCAATAATTGCTCCGATTCCAAGCAATACTAGGTTCCAAGCACCTAGAGTTCTTTTCAATCCACCTTTTTCACCATCGCTTTCATTCAAAAGCATGCTCAAAGGCTTTCTAATCCAATAATTACTCATAATAGTATTCTAAAGGTTTTGTGAGGAACCGCAATAATAACTCAAAATCCTATTTCTTCTTCTTTTTCGAAGGAGAAGGTTCGGACGCTGGAACAACAGGTGCACTCGTTTTTTGACTAGTCACCTTCAATTTCTCTTCTAATTTTGAAATCGGAACCGCAAAACCAATCCCTTCTATACCAAAGCCGATATACTTAGAACTAACTACTCCGATAAGTTCGCCTTTGCTGTTTATCAAAGCGCCACCGCTGTTTCCAGGGTTCACTTTTGCGTCTGTTTGCAAATATTCAGCGCCATCAAAATCTCTTTGACCACTCAAAACTCCCTTACTTACGGATTGCGAAAGCAAAGTGTCTGCTGGTGTGCCGATGATATAAACAATGTCTCCGAGATTCGACTTATTAGCAGATGGGGTTAGGAATTTAAGACCTGTGCGCTCCACCTTAATCAATGCTAAGTCACAATCAGGGTGCTTTCTAATTACTGTTGCTTCAGACTCGGTATTGTCCATGAATTTTACACGAACCTTTTCATTCTGTCCTACAACGTGATAATTGGTTAACAAATATCCATCTTCCGAAATAACACAAGCACTGCCATGGGAGTCTTTACTTATAACCGTAGCAACACTTTCACGCCAATCCTTCACATCTGAAGATTTACTTCCTGATTTAAGATTTACCGCTGAAAATGTAGATTCATCTGTCAAATCAAAATACTCATCCGATTCTGTTTTGGATTGCACATCATCCGCAAAAATGAACTCATACATCATGTCTTTGAGTAGATATCTGAATTCAGTTTCAAAATTGTTATAAAATCCAGAACCCAAAATAATCTCTCTGCTTTGTGTCTTTTTTACTAGTTCCTTACCATAATAAGAACTCAATTTGAATTCTGCCACCATTTCCATATAGACACGAGTAGCAGGCAACCTCTTCTTAGGCTTAATATAGGTAAAGTGAATTTCTTCAACCTTCATATCAAGGTGTAAAGAGTTTTTGTAATCAGGAAAAAATCGATCTGTTGTATCCAAATAATTAAGTTCAACCAATAACATGGTCAAATAATTATCCAATGCATCACTGATCTCCTTAATCTCCTCTTCATTGCTATACTCTTGAGACAGATTATTTTTTCTTCGCTTCGCTTCTGACTTAAAATACTCTTCTGTTACATCCCCTTCTTCTAGATTGAAAACGATCAAATCTGTGGTGATATACTTTTCAGTAGGCTTTCTCTTTTGTTCGTCTGTTGGCTTTGACAAACCATACAGCGTTTGAGAATTCGCAAAACTTGGCAATGCAACAATTGCCAATAACATCATATAATTTATTACTTGTTTCATGTTAGGGCAATTGTTTAATTCTCGTATTTCAATTTCAAACGTGATAAAATATCTTGAGCAGAAACAGCGAATGAGATTCCTTCAAGATAAGATCCGAGATACTTCTCGTTTACAATACCAATCAATTCACCTTTTCTATTGATCAATGGACTTCCATTATCACCTTTACTAATTTTCACGTCAGTTTGAATGTAATTCACTCCATTTACAAAATGCTCCGAACTAATAACACCAGAAGTTAGAGATTGAGCCAATGAGCGATCCACCGGCGCACCAACAGCAAAAACATCCTCACCCACATTATAATTCTTCACGCTAATAGGACTTATGGATGCATTTCCAATTGTATCCGTTTTCAATAACACAATATTCAAAATAGGATCTTTACGCAACACCTTTCCAATCTTGGTTACACCGTTCGAGAAAATAACATCGATAGAATCTTTATCGCCTACTACTCGGTAGCTAGCCAACAAATGTCCTTCAGGAGAAATCATGCATCCGCTTCCATGAAAATCCTTGTCCTCTGAAATAGTCACTTGAGCATTAACCATCTCCTGGAAATCAGGATTTTTAATGAGCGGTTTTTTCATAGAAATCTCCTCATTATCCGAAGTAGTGTTTGTATAAAGCTTACTCATATTTGTACATGCATTCACAAACTCATCGGATTTAAGCAACTTACTCATAGCAACGTACATAGCATCCTTAAACGCGTCAGTGCTAGAGTAATTAGTATAATATGAAACATGAAAAGGTTGTGACTCTCCTTCTGTTTCAAATGGCAACAATCGATTTCCAAAATTATCACAGATAAAAAATCTCACATCCAATTTTACACTTGCAGCGATGCTTCCAATTCTTGACACTTCCATAGATATAATATCCGCATCAATTTGAACTGTTTTATCGTAAGGTGTAATAAAATCACCTCTTGACTCCTGATACTTCATTGCATCAAGTTTACCATCCATCCAATTCTCAACTTTGAAGACTTCTGAAGTAGAGTTCTCAACATATTCATCATTACTTGAGCGATTTTCCCATTTCTTCAAATTTTTGTAAGAAAAAATCTTTTGACTTGACACATTCAACGAATCCATGTGTGGGTGTGCTACCACGAAAATATCAGGTACTGTATTCACTGGCAATTTTTCCATTTCAGGCATTTCCATCTTTCTTGGATGACGATATCCTGCCATAGCAAAATCCACTAGTGTTGTACCCATAAAAAAAACACCAGCATCCGGAGCATCTACCGCGAAATACATACTCGCAAAAGCAAGATCCAAAACAATCCCTAGATCTAATTTCTTTGGCGTCACAACCATCGATTTTGGGCGATATCCCGATTTATAAGTTGTTGCCACAAACTTCCTGTGCTTACGAACAGTTGCTCCCAATTCAGGACTTGTTGCTTGACCATCCACATAGATGCTAGCCCCTTTTACAGGACTGGTGACTTTTACTGTTTCAAAGGGAACCATTGCAGCGCATCCCGCCAGTGAAACAAACACAACACACGCTGCGATATATTTAAAATACTTGATCATTTCAGTTTAGTTAAAGTTAATTCTTAGTCTTTCATAAATGTAATTCGAAGGAATAGCAAATCCAACACCTTCCGTGGTTGTGCCAAAAGCCTTGGAAGAAACAACTCCAATTAATTGTCCTTTTGAATTGAACAATGCTCCACCAGAATTCCCTGGATTAACATGCGCATCAGTTTGAAACAATGTTTTTCCAAACATGCTTCTCTTTCCACTCATAATTCCTTTTGTCACCGTTTGTCCAAGAGATGGATCTGCTGGTGTTCCAATTACATAAACCTCGTCACCCAACTTGTACATCTCTGTAGAAACAGGTGTCGATGCATTAAGATTTGTCGCTTCAATTTTTAATAAAGCCAAGTCAGTCAACGCATCCGCTCTTTCCAACTTTGCAACATAGTCCGTTCCATCGCTCAACACTACATGCAGAGTATCTTCTGAGCCCATTGCAACGTGATAATTTGTCACGACATATCCATCAGAAGAAACAACACATCCAGAACCATGACCGTCTTTACTTTTAATTGTTACTACCGTCTTTAAATAATCCGACGGTGAATTAGATGCACTCTTACTTGATTTCAATGTAATGAGTGGTTGACTTGAAGCTCCCTTTAATTTTTCATCATATGCTTCTATAGCCATGTTCAATTCAGGACAATAGAAAAATTGAAGATAAGCTTCTTCCATGACGTCATTCCAAATATCCACTCCATATTCACCTAACAAAAAGTTATCTAAACTTCCATACCAATAGATATATGGATTTAAAAAAGTATCCGGAAAATCGTTGCTTTGAATATCAAATTCCTTTGACATCACTTTAGCCCCGTAGTAATCAGTTAATTCGATAGTGCAATACATTTTCGCCACAACGAAACGCTCTTGTTTATTGCATTCTAAATTCATTCGATGAACAGTCATCGACATTTTGAAAGTATTCGCATAATCCCTAAAAAATCCTTCAGTAGTATCAAGAACACCGAAACTGTGGAAATACCAAAACGAATTCTCTAAAAGTTTGGCACTAGAAATTTTTAAGGAATCATTACTCTCTTTCTTCTGGTCGGCCTTACCTGAATTCCAACCACTAGTTTTGTTGAATACTTTATAAGTAATTTTCCCCGCTGGAATCTCAATTTTCACCTCTGAAGGCTGAAAATACTTACCTAAATCATCATGAGATTTGTACTTGGTAAGTTCAGGAATAACATAGTCCTTTCCTTTCTTTTTTGCTTTTGATTTTTGTATGTATCGCGCTCGATACCCTTCTCTATAGGCACCAACAACGGTTGTGTGCTTATTACCTATAACATAGCCAGTATAACCCATATCGGTATACATAGCGGTTTCGGCGCTGTCTGTTTCACAAATCAGTTTTTGAGATAAGAGCCCAAGACTTGATAAAACACAGACAATTAAAACAATTAGTTTCTTAGTCATCAATTCAGATAAATTAAAGGTTACGCAATAAGGCCGTTAAATTAATTCAAAGCCGCCATATCACAAAAAATAAGTTTGCCATCCCAGAGAACATAGCCGACTTGAATCTGTTCATCTCCTCAATAATCATAGTCAGCATGGCAAATTACTTAATTGTTGGTGGTACTTCGGGAATTGGTGAAGCTATCGTTGAAAACCTCACCGAACAAGGAAACAACATTATTACTTTATCGAGAAACCCAAATTCGAACGAGTCCAATCACCTCGTTCAACACCTTATTTGGGACGCAACTAATTCTGAAGTCCCTGCCTTAGAATTGACTCATTTGGACGGGCTAGTTTATTGTCCTGGCACAATAAACCTGAAACCCTTTCATCGATATTCAGATGAAGAGATTCT
>JBJOKO010000078.1:0-9609 GCA_046046035.1 Bacteroidota bacterium
AACTTTTGAAGTGGATGAACAACTTGTCTCAAGTTTCTACATTCTTGCTTCCGGTATTTATTTATATCGTCATATTCGGTGCGCCAAACGCTTTTCGAGCGAATATGACTCCCTCGCTCATAGTTGTATTATTAGCGGTTTTGTGGATTGTTACATCCGGAGGAATAATTGATTTGACCGCACGAATTAATCAGGCCTTGATACCTGAAGGAAGTGCTCTTGAGACTTGGTTGAAGCCAACCGAACAACGAGCTGGAGATTTGACTAAGTTAATTTTGAATTACAATGGTATAGGTTCATTGATAAGCACGATTTTTTGCATTGCAATAATTCCTGCTGTTTGTGAAGAGCTTGCTTTTAGGGGAGTATTACAACCATTAATGATAGGCGCTACTCGCAACATTCACGCTGGGGTTTGGTTGAGCGCAATTTTGTTTTCTTTCTTTCATTTTCAATTCTATGGATTCCTACCACGATTGATTTTGGGTGCCATGCTTGGCTACATATTCCTATGGTCCGGTGGACTTTGGGTTTCCATTTTAGCCCATTTGGCCAATAACGCGCTTGCCATTTTTATTTTCCATTACAACGGGATGAGTTTGGAGGCACCTGAAGGGGATTTTCAAAATGAGTGGGCCTATTATGGCTTGTCTTTAGCCATGTTTGTTGGGATAATGTTCGCTTTGATTAAAAAACGCATCCCTCAATCGGGTTGGCTGATAGAATCTTAAGGAAAATAGACTATCTTTGCGCCCCTCAAAAGGGGTACAAGATGAGTGACACGTTCAAAATTTTAGCAGGTTCCGCTTCGATGTATATCGGAGAAGGCATTGCCTCAGCAATGGAAACTTCGCTTGGAAATGTAATTCTACAACGCTTTAGCGACGGGGAATTCCAACCATCAATCGAAGAGACTGTTCGCGGAAAAGACGTAATCATAGTTCAATCTACCTTCCCTCCAACAGACAATTTGTTTGAATTGCTTTTGCTAATTGACGCTGCAAAGCGTGCTTCTGCAAAACGCATCGTGGCGGTTATGCCTTATTTCGGTTTTGCTCGTCAAGACAGAAAAGACAAACCACGTGTGGCAATCGGAGCGAAACTTGTAGCCAACCTTCTTACTGCTGCTGGTGTGAATCGCGTTATCACAATGGATTTACATGCTGAGCAAATTCAAGGTTTCTTTGAGGTTCCAGTTGATCATCTTTATGCAAGCACGCTTTTCATGCCGTACTTGCAATCAATGAATATTCCTGATCTAATCATCGCTGCTCCTGATACAGGAGGAACCAAGCGTGCCAATGCTTATGCAAAAATGTTGGGTGTTGACCTCGCTATTTGTTACAAGCAAAGAAAAGTGGCAAACAAGGTTGACAGCATGACTGTAATCGGAGATGTTGCAGGAAAGAACGTTGTATTGATTGATGACATGGTGGATACAGCGGGTACACTTTGCAAAGCAGCAGAAATGATGCTTGAAGCAGGTGCACTGAGTGTTAGAGCCATTTGTACTCACCCTGTACTTAGCGGTCAGGCGTATGAGCGCATTCAAAATTCAGTACTTACTGAATTAATTGTTACCGATAGTATTCCATTGCGCACCGATGTGCCTCACGACAAAATCAAAGTAGTGGGCGTATCTAAGCTTTTTGCTGATGTGTTGCACAATCTATTGGAGAACAAGAGTATTAGTTCACATTTTATAATTTCATAAATAAATCACAATGAAGCAAATTAGTTTGAGCGGTTCTCTTCGCGAGAACGTAGGAAGACAAGGTGCTGCAGAACTGCGCAGAAATGGGCGCGTTCCTGGAGTTCTTTACGGAAGTGGTCACCAAGTACATTTCAGCGTAAGCGAAATGGATTTGACTAAACTTTTCCGTCAAGCGGAAACTTTCCAGATCAACCTTGACATCGATGGAAAAACCTATGCAACGGTTCTTCAAGAAAAACAAACTCACCCAGTATCTGATCGTGTAACTCACATCGACCTTTTGGAACTTGTTCCAGGTAAAGAAGTGAAAACTGCATTGCCAGTGCGTGTAGTTGGTAGCTCTGAAGGTGTTAAAGCCGGTGGTAAAATGGTTCTTAACTACCGCAAAATGCGCATCATCGGTCTTCCAGATGCTCTTCCAGATGCAGTAGTAGTTGACATCACTCCACTTAAAATTGGGGATATGGTTCGTGTTCGCGAGATTTCAATCCCAGGTTGCCGCTTCGCTGAAGCTGAAGCATCTGCGGTTGTTACTATCTCTGCAACTCGTGCTACAATCGCTGAAGCAAACGCTGCAGCTGATGACAAGAAGAAAAAGAAATAATCGTTTCTCGATACTTCCCAAAAGCCCTCCGAATTTCGGGGGGCTTTTTTTTTAGAAATATTTTGTAACTAATCGGAGGTGAGGGCGTCCTATATTTGAAAAAGCCTTTTAATGACCGCTACGGAGTATAATAAATGTGTTGACTTACACTCGGATGGCCTGTACCGATTCCTTCTCAAAAACGTGAAGGACAAGGACAAGGCTAGAGATCTGGTGCAGGATACATTTACGAAGTTGTGGCAAAAGGTGGAAGAGGTTTCTTTTGAAAAAGCGAAATCGTATATTTTTACCTCAGGGTATCATACGATGATCGATATGATCAGAAGAGAGAAAAGACAAGTGGAGTATGCAAAAGATGCCCTGAAGACGAGTATAACTGCTTCAGAGCGACAATATACCGACTTGCATGATGTTTTGAATGAGGCATTGGAGCAACTTCCAACTATTCAGAAATCTGTGATAATGCTTCGTGACTATGAAGGTTATAGTTATGAAGAAATTGAAGAGATCACTGGACTGAACGAATCACAAGTGAAAGTGTACATTTACAGAGCTCGAGTAGCTTTGAAAGAATATATCGGAAAGATCGAGAACGTATTATGAGAATAACAAGAGACAATTACGAGGTTTATTTCATTGATTTAATCGATGGAACCCTTGATGCATCGCTCCAAGAGGAGATGCAGTTGTTTCTTGCGGCTAATCCAGACCTCGCTGAAGAGATGGATGGGTTGGACGGTTTTTCTTTTAATGCTGAAAGTCATTCCGGCATTAATAAATCAGATTTGTACAAGGCTATTGCTCCAGGTGAAAAACCGGTGCATCCCCCAGTAGTTTCTAAGCACGAAAAGCCCGTTGGCGCTAAGCCCGTGGTGCTTCCTCGTTTGAAAGCACCAGAAATTATTTTCGATGCTAAAGCAATGTTGTACCAACAACAAGCAGCAGCACACTGGAATTTACTTCCAGGTTTTGGAGCACGTAAAATCAAGCAAATTAATCCTTCAATTTTAGCTGGTTCAAAGGTCAATGGCGTTTTGCCTCGACTAGTGGCACCAACAATTATTTTCGAAGGAAAAGACAGTCTTTATCAAAAAGCTGCCACTGTTATTCCTATCGCGCCAAAATCAGAGACTGGTGCTCGTGTAATCTCAATGCGCCGTGCGATGTATTACACTTCCGCAGCTGCAGCTATAGCAGTTTTGCTTTGGTTTAATATGCCTTCAACTAGCCATAAGGCTGGAATGGCAAGTGAATGGGAGAAGGAAGTTGTAAATGGTGTTTCGAAAGATACTATTCGTGAGAACTCTGCACCAAGCAAACCAAGCGACATGGAGCGTGTGGATGATGTGAGCAACGATGTTGCGTATCATCCAAAGAAAAATAATCGTCCTTCTAAGTCCGGAACAATTGTGCCGAATAAAAATGAAGTACAAGAGGATCCAGAAAATTCTCCTAAAGAAATCATTGAATTGCCGGAAGAGAATTATGCTAATCAAACTCCAGTGATCAATCCAATCGATCCAAATGAGAATTCTTTTGGGGGCAATAAAGGCGGTTCGATTATCACTACCTCTAGCACAGGTAAGAGTTCAAGTAATTCACGCAGATATAGCAGTGTATTTGAATTTGCTGAAAATAAAGCGAAGGAAACTCTTTGGGGAAGCGAAGATTATCCTGAAGATAATTTTACATCTTCATTGGTAAAAAGACAATTCGATAAGACAAAAGAAGAACGAGGTTTGCCTGTGGATTTAGAAAAAAAGGAAGAAGGCAAACGACGCGTATGGCGCATCAGAATTGGCAAATTTGAATATGTAAGAACACGCTAGTCTATTTCGTGTTGCAATCATTCATCGTTCTCGCGAGTCCAATTAATCCAAAACTTAGAACAGCTTTAGCGGCGATTTCAATTCGTTCGTTGAGTGTTTTCTTTTCTTCATCTCCCCATTCACCTAGAACGTAATCTACTTGCTGACCTTTAGAAAATTCAGCACCCACACCGAAACGCAATCGCGCGTAGGCGTCAGTGTTTAAGATTTGTTGAATGTGCTTAAGACCGTTGTGCCCACCGTCACTTCCTTTGCCTCTCATGCGGAGTTTTCCGAATGGCAATGCCAGATCATCTGTAATAACAAGTACGTGTTCGAGTGGGATTTTTTCTTCCTGCATCCAATATCTAACTGCATTTCCAGAAAGATTCATGTACGTGGAAGGCTTGATAAGTATGAAGGTTTTGCCTTTGTGACGCATTTCACAAGTCGCGGCGTAACGGCCAGTAACAAATGAAGCACCTGCGTTAGACGCGAGGTGCTCCACTACTTTAAATCCAATATTATGACGGGTGTTCTCGTATTCAGAACCAATATTCCCGAGTCCTACAATCAAAAATTTCATAGGACAAAACTAATAACAAAGGCTTAGCCTCTTACTAGTTGAATTTCACCGTTGATTTTTACTTCTTCAGAAACAAGAACTCCGCCTGTTTCGATAGGTGCATTCCAAGTCAAATTGAAATCAGTACGGTTGATTTTACCGTTGATGCTGAAACCAGCTTTTTCATTTCCCCAAGGATCTTTACCGATACCACCGAACTCAGCGTTCAAGCTTACTGGTTTAGTTACACCGTGCATAGTCAAATCACCATGTACAATGTAATTTTCATCGTCTTTCTTCTCCAATTTAGAAGAAACGAAAGTCAATTGTGGGTGAGCAGCAGCATCGAAGAAATCGCCGCTTTTCAAGTGACCATCACGTTGTTCGTTGCCAGTATTGATGCTGTCGATATCAGCATTGAATTCAATAGATGCAGTTCCGAAATCATCGCCTTCAGTGCTAACTGTTGCGTTGAATTTGCCGAATGATCCAGATACGTTAGTGATCATAAGGTGTTTTACTTTGAATCCAATCTCGCTGTGCGTTGGATCAAGATTCCAATTTGTTTTTGACATAATGTGTAATTTTATTTTTGTTGACGCAAAGATGACGACCCGAAGTGTTACAACTCCTTGATGTAAATCAAGGAAATGGCAGAGCAACGCGAATCGAAAGCACCCCTTTAGGGGTGCATTACTGAAGAAAAGGTATATTTGGGGATGGAATATTGTGTGATTGAGGCGGCGGAGCGAACGTATTTATTCGTTCAAATTTCAAAATTGGAAAATGCAGGGAAAGGTCTTTTCAGTGCAATCGATATTTATAAAGATGAAATCATTGCCATCTACGGTGGCGAAATCATTTCTCAAAATCAAGCACGACTTCGAGCACTGAAGAAAAACGACAAGTATTTTATCAATAAACTCGACGGAACAATTTTGGATTCTATGAAATCAAAATGTTTAGCGAGATATGCTAACGATGCCGAAGCCTACGGTAAATCATCGTTTCGCAACAATTCCAAAATCGCCATGGATGAAAACAATAACGTTTGTCTCGTCGCCACCAAGAAGATTAAAGGTGGAGACGAGATTTTTTGCGGATATGGCAAACGTTATTGGAACAACCAAAAAGCTATCAACTAGCAATCAGAACGCGTTGGTTCGTTACCGAGGCTAATTTTCTTTTCCCAGTAGCAATTACACTCACTTTCTCTCGGTGCAACAAGTGCGCTACCGATTTCAAATCTTGAAGCGCAATAAACCCAGTTACCTGATTGTATTCAGTCGAGAAGTATCCTTCGCTGATAGATTGGAAATTGAGCACACGCTTGATCGCATCGTTGGTATATCGAACATATATTTCGATTAGAACTTGTGTGTCATCGATTACACCACTTGGTGTATCTATTTTTCGCAGTTTGTATGCTCTTTTATTGAATGTATGTTCTATATCGCTTAACACCGCAGAGGCTGTTGGAAATGAGCCAGCACCGCGACCGTAAAAGAATTGAGCACCGGCATAGCTGGATTCAACTGACACGCCATTGAATTCATTGTCTACTGAGAAAAGTTGGTCTTTTTCGTTGATGAATTCGGGCAATACATATCCTACCACTTCTTGTTCAATAGTAGAGAGATAAGGCACCAGTTTTATTTTGTATCCCTTCTCTTTTGCGTAAGCGAAGTCTTCAGGACGCAGTCGATCGATACCAATGTTTAAGATGTTTTCTGGTTTAAGAAAAACGCCATAAGCATGAAGAGCAAGAATGGTTAGTTTGTATTTCGGATCAAAACCACCCACATCAGAGGTTGGATCTGTTTCTGCAAACCCCAGCTCCTGGGCTTGTTTGAGAGCGACCTTGTATTCTAATTTTTCCTTTGTAATTTTTGTCAAAATGTAATTGGAAGTTCCGTTTAAAATTCCTCGAATGCCATAGATGGGTTCGTTTCCAAAGTAGTTGTCAATGTTTTCAACGATAGGAATCGCTCCACCCACCGCGGCTTCATATCGGAGAATCACATTATTCTTTTTTGCTAATAATGTGAGTTCTTCTAAATGTGAAGCGATTAATTTCTTGTTAGCAGTAATGAAATTTTTACCAGCATTCAACGAGGCAATTGCAATTTTATAAGCTTCATCGGTATCGTCGATGGCTTCTACAACGGTATCTATTGCTTTATCTTGAATTATGGAATTGGAATCAAACACGAGATATTCCTTTGGAATAATGCGCGATTTGTCCTTGTTTTTTACTGCGACTTTGGTAATAACCGCATTGTCATAGTTAGTTCCGTTAATGAGTTGATAGAGTCCTTGACCAACAACTCCAAATCCGAAGAGTCCGATTTTCATGATTGTATTTTTTATTGGCAAGATTTTTCACCCACCAGGTTGAGTACATTTTTTCTTTTTTGAATGAGTTCTGAAATGGTTTCTGTTTCGATTAGAAAACCATCATGACCGAATGATGATTCGATGATATCAAGTGTAGCCCCCGGAATGTGCTCGGCTAAATAGGCCTGTTCCACTGGGGGAAATAGCACATCTGAGGATATTCCTATCACATGTGTTTTGGCTTTTATTAAACCGAGTGAATGTTCGGTAGAAATTCTACCTCGTCCTACATTATGGGTATCCATCGTTTTTGTTAAAGCATAATAGCTATGTGCGTTGAATCGATCCACTAGTTTTTTTCCTTGATAACGCTGGTAGCTCGCTGCTTTGAAGTCATCAATCTTATCTGTTTTGTCTGATTGGGTTTGGTTGTATGCATCGTAGTGCCTGTAGCTAAGAAGCGCAATAGCTCTTGCTGCGCGGAGTCCAAACCATCCTGCCTTATCGTCGCGCCATAGCCAAGTGTAGTCTGATTCTATAGCCAAGCGTTGCGATTCATTGAAGGCTATTCCCCATGCTGAGTGCTTTGCAGCAGTGGCAATAAGAATAAGATTTTCGATTCTATCGGGTTGATCGATTGCCCACTCCATTGCTTGAAAGCCACCAAGTGATCCACCAATTAAGGTTTGAATTTTATCAATTCCCAAATGATCCGCAAGCAATTGATGCGCTTTTACCAAGTCTCGAATGGTGAGTAATGGAAAGTCGTGGTAATAGGGTTGTCTTGATTTTGGGTTGAGGCTTGTAGGGCCCGTCGAACCATAACAACTACCGAGGATGTTGGCACAAACGATGAAATGTGTTTCTGGACCGAACAAACGTTCGGTTCCAAATAATCCATCCCACCAATCTTGCACGTCGCTATTGGCAGTTAGAGCATGGCAAACCCACACTACATTGTCCTTAGAAGGGGATAGGTGGCCTATCGTATGATAGGCCACTTCTATACCTTCTAGAGTGTGCCCACTCTCTGAACCAAACAAAATATTATGCGAAAACTTCTTCATCGATTTGGGATGGTACTGGTAAGTTTATCGCTGCAAATGCGTTTTTCAAGTCGGCTTTGATATCGTCGATATGTTCGATGCCCACTGAAAGTCTTAGAAGTCCTGGTTCTACTCCTGCCTTCAATTGCTCTTCTTGAGTCAATTGTTCGTGCGTAGTGGAAGAAGGTTGTATAATCAAAGTTTTCGAATCACCTACGTTAGCAAGATGCGAGATTAATTGAAGCTTGTTGACGAGCTGATCTGCCGCTTCTTTGCCACCTTTTATTTTGAATGACAATACTCCGCCAAATCCATTGCTCAGGTATTTTTTCGCAAGTGTGTTGTACTTAGACGATGCGAGGCCAGGGTAATTGACGTATTCAACTTGTGGTAATTTTTCTAACCATTGTGCAAGGTTGAGCGCATTCTCAACAGTGCGTTCTACGCGCAATGAAAGCGTCTCAAGTCCTTGAAGGAGTAGGAAAGAATTGAAAGGTGAAATCGCTGGTCCAAAGTCGCGAAGACCTTCTACTCGAGCCCGAATGATGAAGGCGATATTTGGCAAGCCGAGTGGATTTCCTTCGCCAAAAACATCCCAGAATTTCAAACCGTGATAGCCTTCGCTAGGTTCAGTGAATTGTGTGAATTTTCCATTTCCCCAGTTGTAATTTCCACCATCTACGATTACTCCACCAACAGAAGTACCGTGACCACCAATCCATTTTGTAGCGCTTTCTACTACGATGTTGGCACCATGCTCCAATGGGCGGAAGAGGTAGCCTGCCGCGCCGAATGTATTGTCGACGATTAGTGGTAGGTCATACTTCTTCGCCACTTGAGCAACTGCTTCGAAGTCAGGAATGTTGAAACCTGGGTTACCGATTGTTTCGAGATAGATTGCTTTGGTATTCGAATCAATGAGCGATTCAATGTTTTGCGGATTATCGCCATCAGCGAATTTTGTTTCAATACCAAGTCGCTTGAAAGCCACTTTGAATTGATTGTAAGTTCCTCCATAGAGGTAGGAAGTAGAGATGAAATTATCTCCTGTTTGGAGAATGTTATTGAGTGCAATGAATTGCGCTGCTTGTCCAGAACCAACAGCGAGAGCGGCAACTCCGCCTTCGAGTGCTGCAATTCTTTTTTCAAAAACATCTGTGGTTGGATTTTGAATGCGTGTGTAGATGTTTCCGAATTCGCGTAATCCAAAAAGATTTGCCGCGTGTTCTGAGTCGTTGAAGACATAGCTAGAAGTTTGGTAGATCGGCACGGCGCGTGAGCCAGTTGTTGGATCTGCTACTTGTCCAGCGTGGAGTTGAAGTGTTTCGAATTTTTGTGTTGACATGATGATTTATTTTTGATTGTTTATTTTTTTGAAAAAAAAAAGCCCTTCGGGAACCGAAGGGCTTTGATGTGCTGTTGTTTCTTAACTCAAAACATACCACAACAAATAACCTCCGGCGTTCGGGGCTTCATACAGCACATACAGCACATATTTTTTATTGAATGATTCATCTAGAAGTTATGTTTTGAGG
>JBJOKO010000079.1:0-9547 GCA_046046035.1 Bacteroidota bacterium
GTTTTCGCCTAAATTCACCCCAAAGAAAAAATAGGTTTTCCTAAATGGATTTTAATCTGATCGCCAAATGGGTTGAAGAGTTCTTCGTGTTCAATCCAAAACAACCGTTCATTTTTACTTCCCCAATTTTTTGGGTATTCTTTGCTATCGTATTATCAGTAGATGCTATTGTATATAAGCAGCGCGCCATTCGCCATGCCTTCTTGTTTGTGGCGAGCATGTTCTTCTATTACAAGACTACAGATCTCTTCTTTCTACTTTTGCTCTTTACTGCGCTGTGGGATTTTATTATAGGAAAAAAAATTGCCATCACACAACATCGAGGTTGGCGTAAATTCTGGCTTTCCGCGAGTGTGATTATGAACTTGAGCATTTTGTTTTATTTCAAATATGCTTACTTCTTTACTGACTCGTTCAACTCCTTGATGGGCACAGATCATCAAGTGATGAATATTGGAGCGCATTGGAGCAACTCCTTTTTCGGCACCCATTTCACAGTCGATAAAATCGTTCTTCCTGTCGGTATTTCCTTCTTCACATTTCAGAGTATAAGTTATACCGTTGAAATATATCGCGGCGTATTGCAGCCCGTGAAGCGCTTTACAGACTTCGCATTCTTCGTTTCGTTCTTCCCTCAATTAGTAGCAGGACCAATAGTTCGATCTACTGATTTCATTCCTCAGCTATATAAAGAATACAGTTTGACTCGTCAAGAATTTGGGCTTGCTGTATTTTGGATTTTGAATGGATTGGTGAAGAAAATATTCTTGTCGGATTATATCGCAGTGAATTTCATCGATCGCATTTTCGAGAATCCAAACTCATATACCGGCTTTGAAAACTTGATGGCCATCTATGGGTATAGCTTGCAGGTATACGCCGATTTCAGTGGTTATACTGATATGGCGATTGGTATAGCGATGTTGATGGGATTCTATTTGACCAAGAACTTCGACTCCCCGTACAAGGCTACTAGTGTGGCCGACTTCTGGCGTCGATGGCACATGTCGCTTTCCAATTGGCTGAGAGATTATTTGTACATCCCATTGGGTGGAAATCAAAAAGGTTCTGTTGGTTCGTTCATTCTCTTAGGTGTATTTGTCGGGATTGTAGCGTTGTTAGCTAAATCAATTATGGTATTGATTGTAGCGGGTGCTGCGATTGGATTGATATTGTTGATTGCCTATTTTGTGAAGTCATTTGCGCAATGGTGCACCACGAATTTGAATTTGATGTTGACGATGTTGATTGGGGGGTTCTGGCACGGTGCGAGTTGGAACTTCATTATTTGGGGGGGACTGAATGGACTTGGTTTGGTGTTCTACAAATTATGGAATAAGATCAGTCCATGGAAAGACAAGAGCAAGTGGTATTTCAGAATGTGGGCGATATTCTTGACCTTCACATTTATCACATTAACGCGTGTTTGGTTTAGAGCGGGCAGTAATAATTCATGGGCAGAGTTAGACGACACACATGATATCGGAACAGAATTTTTGTCGGCAACAACCATGTTGGAGCGCATCTTCATGCACATGGATTTCAGCATTGCACCAGATGTGATTGCGGGATATTGGAAAGTCTTTTTGGTAATACTAGTGGGTATGATCATTCACTGGTTGCCCACGTCAATGAAAGAGAAATACCGCAGCACCTTCTCCAACCTACCTATTCCAGCAATAGCGGTAGCGTGTCTGGTGACGATCTTCTTCGTTTACCAAGTATTAAGCGCGGATCTGCAGCCGTTTATTTATTTTCAGTTTTAGGCTATTGGCTGTAGGCTGTTAGCTATTGGCTGTAGGCTGTAGGCTGTAGGCTTTAAGCTATAAGCTTTAAGTAGTAAGTGGTAGGTAGGTGGTAGTAGGTGAAATTATAGATAACTTCTCAGTTAATCTCCTTAATCTTTGTTTATCTCTGTGGTCCAAAGAAAACATTCGCCACAAAGACACAGAGTTTAGAAGCTCACAGAGTTTATTCAGAAATCCGGAATCCGGAATTCGAAATCATTAGCGCTCGCTTGAGTACCTTTGTTACCCAAGACCCCACAACCCCACGACCCCACGACCCCACGAACTCCCGACCATGCTCGAAACCTACCTCCCTACTCCAGAAGAACAAGAATTCAAAGAACGAATGCTTCGTTTTATTCGTGAGAATGATGATTGTTTTTATAGAACAAATCTCGCTGGTCACATCACTGGGAGTGCTTGGGTATTGTCTCCTGATGGGACAGAGGTGTTGATGAACCACCACGCATTTCTTGATATGTGGATGCAGTTCGGTGGACACGCGGATGGTGAATCCAACATCAAACTTGTGGCACTCCGCGAAGCACAGGAGGAATCAGGAATTGAAGAAATTGAATTTGTAAGTGAAGAAATCTTCGACATCGATATACACGAAATACCATTCAATGCAAAGAAAGGAGAACCCGCACATTTGCATTACGATATTAGATTCTTGCTTAAAGCGAAGCACAAGAATTTCGTTATTAGCAATGAATCAAAACAACTGAAGTGGATGACTCCAGAAGAGATCAAAGGACTCAACTTAAACCGATCCATTATGAGAATGGTCGAAAAAGTTTTTGGGTGAAAAGGTTGATAGTCTTAAGACTTAGATTCAGCAACAAGACTTGACTTTCTAATTGTCCTTCCTACAGTTGGGTATTTCTTTTCTATTCGATGTGAGGAAATAGATTTTGAATAGTGTTGAATCTTCTGAAGTTCCTTTCCTTGCTTTTTCTGTTCTAACTCCACATCAAAATCATTTTGTAGTCCAAGCCAAAACATCGCACTATTACCGAAGAACATCGACAATCGTAATGCTGTGTCAGCAGTAATTCTGCGTCTACCTTTTATTATCTCAGATATTCTAGTCTGCGGAATACTTGTGCTTTGTGAGAGTCGATAAGCAGAAATTTCCAATGGAATCAAGAATTCTTCTTGAAGAATTTCACCGGGATGAACATTACTGAGCTTTTTCTTTGCCATTTTCTACTATTCGTAAAAGAGTTCAATATATCCATTAAAATATGAATACTAACGCCCCACGATAGTAACGCCAAAGATAAGTACTTTTACTTCATCTTCTTCAACCACCAACGCAAACCCACAAAAAGAAAGCGCCAGTCCTTGAAGAACTCTGGAGCTTGGCCTTCGAAGGCATGTCCGACAAACTGAAAAATCCATCCTAGGATAAACATCCCAATACCCCATACAAACAAGCCATCCACGAATATCGAGATGAGCATTACAGGGATAGATAGTACAATCAAAGGAATCCCTATTGTATGGGTCAATTGATTAATCTTATTCTGATGTCCGGCAGCGTACTCGCTTATCCATTCATCCCAACTTTTGTTTCCAAGCATTTGAATTTCGAATTTCTGATTCCTGATTCCTAACGACCGGTGACCGACGACCAACGACTGGTGACTGGTGACAATAACGTACTTCGTACTCACTCCTCGTACTTCCAAACTATCGAACTATCAAACTTTCAAACTTTCAAACTAATTCTCTAGCACACTAGCAAGTTAGCACATTAGCACACTACTCACCCCGTTCCTCCACCGTTCCATCTTCGTGGTAATAATACCACTTTCCTTTCGGCTCGGTGAAATATCCTTCTGAATTCACTTCGTAGCGACCTTTAGATTGCAACTTACCATTCGGGTAGTAACTTTTGTATTCACCAATAAAACCATAATACTCCGTCGATTTGCGACCTTCCATTTCTATAGTACCATCTTCATAATAGCTGATGAATTTATATTCTTTGAGATGCAATGAATCTACACATTGTATTCGTCCATTAGCGTGATATGTGTAGAGCATATCATAACTCGGGGCATTGTACACCTCCCTACTGTAAAGATGACCTTCGTAGTCGTACAAGTCAGAAATACAAGTGTCTCTGCTGCAAACAACGTTGTACAATACTCCTTGATAATCATCCACTCCATGTGACCAAACGTAATTGCTATCTTTCGATACATAAGTGATGTCGTTCAGCGTATGACCATCATACCAATTCATTGATAGATTTTCTTTCATCATCAAATTGCTTTCTTCGTATCCTATCAAGTTTCCAATATCATCAAACATCAAAGAATATTGAATACTGTCTTTCTCAAAAAGAATACTTATCAAGCGATCTTCCATACTCATGGTTTGACTCACAACAGTATATGTTGAATCAAAATCATCCACAGTAATAAACTTAGACAACTGTCCAAGACTACTTATTGTACTCCCCACAAAAAGCAAAAACGCCAACGTTACTCCTTTCATAACTAACTACTGGTTACTAATTACTGGTTACTGGTTACTGATTACTAAATACAATAACGTACTTCGTACTCCGCACTCAAAGCTTAAAGCTTATAGCTTACGGCTTAAAGCCAATAGCCTTTCCACGAAAGCTCCGAAGTTATTCTCTTTATCTATCAAATGTACTTCATAAATCCAAAATCGCTCATTGCCGTGGCGGTCGAGGTCGGACATTTTTTGGTTGTTGCCTGGCATGAGATAATTAATCGTATCCTCTCCTTGAATGTGCTCGTGAGGGAAATTGCCAATCAAATGACCACAGTGATGATTGCCATACTCCCATCCAAATTTCAAAGCCAACTCTTTGGTGTAATTGTAAAAATCTTCTCCAGTTAGAATGTCCTTATTCTCTCGATAAAACGCAGCTCCCTCCTCCCACATCAAATCAACATCTTCTTTCAACTTCAACTTTCGTGGATCATTCCCCATCACATACGTCCTTCCATAATCAGCCTCCCACTCCTCGAACACGGGACCGAAATCGAAGAACATAATATCGTCTTCTTGCAATTCTAAATCAGGTGGATTCGCTTTGTATGGACACAAGGTATTTACACCTGAACGTACAATGCGCTTGTGCCAAAACTTTCGGATACCAAACAACTCAAAGGCCAACTCGAAAACTTCCTTGTTCAATTGACTCTCCATCTTCCCCGGCACCACCAACCCTCTCTCCTCAATAGCATCAAACAAAACAGCAGCCTTACGCTCTGCTTCTACAAGGTTGAAATAAGATTCTTTCATTAACCAAAGATACTGGTTACTAGTTACTGGTTACTGGTTACTGATTACTTACCACCTTTTACCTATTACCTATTACCTACTACCTATAGCTAACAGCTAAAAGCCAACAGCTAACAGCCAACAGCCAATAGCTGACTTCCGTCATAATTCCGCCACCCCACCGCGGGTACTTTTGTCCAAAATAAACCTCATGGAATTTAAGACCATTATAGAGCCATTTAAGATAAAGATGGTGGAGCCAATTAAAATGACTACTCAAGCGCAACGAGAATCTTTTCTCAAAGCGGCTAGATACAATACTTTCCTTCTCGATTCTGATCAAGTACTGATCGACTTTCTTACAGACAGCGGCACATCTGCGATGAGCGCTGATCAATGGGCTGGCATTATGCAAGGTGATGAATCATACGCTGGTGCTTCTTCTTATCGTCACATGAAAGAAGTGATTCACGACCTCACAGGAATGGAATTCATTTTCCCAACACACCAAGGTCGCGCGGGTGAACGAATCCTCTACTCTATCGTTGGCGGAAAAGGAAAGACGTTTATTAGCAATACACACTTCGATACTACTCGCGCCAACATTGAATTCTCCGGCGCGGAAGCTTTTGACATTCCTATTCCCGAAGGAACAAACCCAATGCTCTATCATCCTTTCAAAGGAAACTTAGACACTTCAAAACTCCTTGCTCTCATCGAAGAAAAAGGAGCTGAAAATATCGGCGGTGTAATCATGACTGTCACCAACAATAGCGGCGGCGGTCAGCCCGTGAGTATGGGCAATTTGAAAGAGGTTTCTACTATTTGTAAAAAGTACAATATCTCCCTCTTCCTTGACTGTTGTCGTGTTGCAGAAAACGCTTGGTTTATCCGCGAAAGAGAAGAAGGTTATAGCAATGTAGACTGCAAAGAAATCGCGAAAGAAATGTTCTCTCTTTGCGATGGTGCTGTAATGAGCGCGAAGAAAGATGCTCTTGTCAATATGGGCGGATTCCTTGCTGTGCGCGACAAAGAAACCGCTGAGGCTTGCAAAAACCTACTCATCATCACAGAAGGTTTCACCACTTACGGCGGACTCTCTGGTCGTGATATGGAAGCACTTGCAATCGGACTAAAAGAAGTATTTGACCATGACTATCTGCGCTATAGAATTCGCAGCACCGCGTACCTCGGAGAAAAACTTCACTCGATGGGTGTGCCACTTATTTGGCCAATCGGCGGGCACGCAGTGTATATCGATGCGAAAGCACTTTATCCAAATATTCCTGTCGATCAATATCCAGGACAAGCACTAGTAGCTCAACTTTATCTGATTGGTGGAATACGAACATGCGAAATTGGATCAGTGATGTTCGGGAAATATGATGAAAATCATAAACTAATTCCTGCATCTATGGAGCTAGTAAGACTCGCTATCCCACGACGTGTTTACACCCAAAGTCATATCGAATATGTGATTGAAGTGTTCGAGAAAATATTGGAGAATAAAGACAAAGCGTTCGGCGTAAAAATCACAGAAGAACCCAAGTTCCTAAGACACTTCACCGCAAAATACGAACCAACAACTGGTGACCGGTGACCGACGACTGGTGACTGACGACTGGTGACTGGTGACTAATTACCTAATACTTATTACCTACCACCTATTACCTGCTACCTATTACCTGCTACCAATAGCTAATAGCCAACAGCTAACAGCTAACAGCCAAAGGCCAACAGCCTATTCCTCGCTCTTAATAAAATCAAACGTCACTCTTACAGTGCGGTTGTCGCGGGGGCCTTCGATGTAGGCCTGGAGCATTGAATCGCTTTTTAGACGGTACACAATGCGCTTGGGAAAATCATGCGTCGGATTGGAGAACTCCATAAAATCCTTCGATTGACTGCTCAATTTGAATGGTACGATTTCACCATCATTCTGATCGGAAACTTGAGCTGAATAAACGAGCTGTCCATCCACATTCTTAATACTTAAGAATTCAATATACGTGGTGTCCGCACCATTCATCACAAACCCTCTTCCCTTCAGCGACCACTCGTCTTGCAATTTCCATTCTTCGATTTGATACGACTTTTCATCAAGCGATTTCCATCGGCCAGCGAGTCGATGAAGATCAAACTTCTCGGCAACATTGGTCTCCTGCTTTGGCTGACAACCAGCAAACAGCAATACCCCAACAATACCAAATATGTAAAGACGCACTTTCATTTGAAATGCTAATGTAAGTAATCAGAGCCATCCTAGCCCCAAACACACTGCAAAGATTATCAAGGTGACCTGCACGAAGCGATTGATATAACTCAATTCCTTCTTCTTCATCCACCTATTGCCGTAGTATGCCCCGAAGAATGCAGCCAGCGTAGCTACTACAACGGGCATCTTGTTGATCTCAAATAAACCACTTTGAATAATAGTATAATACACCGCTATTCGCGTCAAATCTACCAGACACGCTATGACTACCCTCGTTCCCATAAAGGCTTCTTTAGTCATCCCTGCTTTGATTAAGAAAGCACTTCGAAGCGCTCCCTGATGTCCGCTAAGTCCTCCAAAGAATCCACTGACGATCCCTCCCACAGGCATCCACTTCGGAGCGATGGTGGCGTGTTTGAACTTTTCTGAATTTTCCAAATAGGCAAATGCTCCAACGATTATGGCGATCACCACTTTGATTAAAGTGATATCGAACTGATGTCCATAAAGAGAATATGATTTTAGAACAATATCACCACTGAGCAATTCCAACACCTTCGCTCCACCAAAAGCCCCTAGGATTGAGAATAGCCCAAATGGAACCACGATTTTCCAATTGGCATATTTGCCTACCAGAAATAATTTGAAAATATTGTTGAGCATGTGCACCACAGCACTTGCTGCCACCGCTATTTCTACAGGAAAAAAGAGCAGGAATGCAGGAAGCAATAGCGTTCCCAAACCGAATCCGGAAAAGAAACTAAGAAAGGAACCGCCCGCAGCCATCAAGGCTACAATGACCAACTCTGAATTCATTATCTAAAAGTTTGGTTCAAATATCATTTTTTTTACGTCTATTTGAACCGTCTTCCGATATTCGTATTGCACGAATGATCAACACGTCGGATTGCAAGCTGTATGAGTGATTCAAAAAAGAAAGCAGAAGAAAAAGCAATAAGTGGTCTAAAGAAAAAAGCCACTCCTCTATTGCCTCAACAATACGTTGACGGCATATTGAAAGGTGATCGCAATTTGCTTTCGCAAGCGATTACGCTTATCGAAAGTACCAATGCTGCGCATAGAATCATTGCTGAAGAAATCATCAATCTTGCTCTCCCTCATTCAGGAAAGTCAATCCGAATAGGCATTACAGGCGTTCCTGGCGTTGGAAAAAGTTCACTCATCGAAACATTTGGAACCTACCTCACTTCCATTGATAAAAAAGTAGCCGTGCTCGCTATCGATCCTACAAGCCCTCTTTCGAAAGGAAGTATTCTTGGTGATAAAACGCGCATGGAAAATTTGAGTGTCAATCCAAATGCATTCATTCGTCCTTCTGCCGCGGCCGATTCACTCGGTGGTGTGGCTCGTAAAACCCGCGAGGCCATGTTGCTTTGCGAAGCTGCTGGTTTTGATATAATCATCATAGAAACAGTAGGTGTGGGTCAAAGCGAAACTGCTGTGCATCGCATGACGGACTTCTTTATGCTACTTATGCTTGCTGGTGCGGGCGACCAACTGCAAGGCATCAAACGTGGTATCATGGAACTCTGCGACGCGCTCTTTATCACGAAAGCAGATGGTGATAATTTGAAAAATGTGACCCGCGCAAAAGCCGATTATATCAGCGCTCTACATTTCTATCCACCCAAACCAAGCGGATGGATTCCCAAGGTAGATGCTTGTTCTAGCCTCGATGGATCTGGAATGGATAAAATTTGGGATGTAGTAAATCAACATCATGAATGGCTCACCAATCGCGGAATGCTCGAACAAATAAGACTCGAACAAGATTTGGAATGGATGCAAGAAACGCTTCGCGATAAAATACTAGACTCGTTCTATGCCGACACACAGTATCGCGAAAACCTAATTCGTCTAGAAAAACAGATTCGTGAAAAACAGATTACTCCGTTTAAAGCGGCAGAAGAATTGTTTGAACTCGGGCGAAATTAACGCACTCCCCCACCCATATAAATATCAATCATTCCAATAAGGAAACGAGCACCAAATGCTAGGGTGAATAAAGCCGTTAGGATGATTCGAAGGTTCTTTTGTTTGCCGTACAAATTGTCCAAATTGGCAATGGTATCAACGAAAATAGAAGCAATCGCCAAGAATTCTAAGAAGATCAAAAGTCCCCAATGCTCTTTAAAATTGTTGTAAAACGAACTAATAAAAGAAGGCACTTCTCCTGTGAAGAATTTTCCGCTCCAATAAATTGCGTTATACACCACCAAAAGCACCAATACCGCACTTATTAGATTAAAACGAC
>JBJOKO010000080.1:0-9535 GCA_046046035.1 Bacteroidota bacterium
TCACTCTCTCTACCTTACACGTTACTTTCCGTGTTAACAAGTCTTACGTTACTGATACTTACACAACTCCAGAAGTGAATGGTACATTCAACAACTGGTGTGGTGGTTGCGCTGCAATGACTGACGCTAATGGTGACAACGTTTGGGAAATTACTATCCCACTTGAGCCTGGTACTTACGAATACAAATACGCTGCTGATACTTGGACTATCCAAGAAAATCTTCCAGCAGGTTCTGCTTGTACTATCACAACTGGTGCATTCACAAACCGTCTATTGGTTGTTTCTGCTAACGAAACACTTCCAGTAGTATGTTGGGGTAGCTGCGATGATTGCGGTCAATCAACTGGTCCTTTCAACGTTACTTTCAAAGTAGATATGTCTGAAGTAACTGCAAACTTTACAACTCCAGAAGTGAATGGTACATTCAACAACTGGTGTGGTGGTTGCGCTCCAATGTCTGACCTTGATGGTGATGATGTTTGGGAATTGACTATCTCATTGCCTGTAGGTTCACATGAATACAAATTTGCTTATGATGCTTGGGCAGGTCAAGAAGAACTAACACCTGGTTCTCCATGTGTAGTTACACTTGATGGTTTCACTAATCGTGCATTGACTGTTACTGAAACTGCAGTATTGGATGCTGTATGTTGGGCTTCTTGCGAAGTTTGTGATGTTGCAGTAAATGAGTTGAGTGATGCTTCTTTTGGAATGTATCCTAACCCAGCTTCTGATAATATTACATTGAATTTCGAAGGACTTTCTTACGAGCCTTCAACTGTAAAAATCACAAATGCAATTGGTCAAACAGTTCATTTTGAAACATTGGTGAATAACAACCAAAAATCAATCTCTACTGAGAGATTTGAGAATGGTGTTTATTTCATCGCTCTTTCAAATGGTGATTATACTACTACTCAAAAATTCATCGTTCAGCACTAAGCTGAATTGAATAAAAATAAAAGGCCGTTCTGTAAAAAGAGCGGCCTTTTTTTCTTAATTAGCAGAACCTTATTTAACCAACCAAATCAAATATGAGCTCATCTAAGAAGAGTGCTAGCGCACCATTTATCACATTGGTAGTTGTTTTCTTTTTCTGGGGATTTGTTGCAGCAAGCAATGATATTTTGATCCCCGTTTTTAAGTCG
Organism: Bacteroidota bacterium; assembly: GCA_046046035.1. Classification (GTDB taxonomy): domain Bacteria; phylum Bacteroidota; class Bacteroidia; order Flavobacteriales_D; family Sanyastnellaceae; genus JAIXWP01. The sequence continues at coordinate 1,151 of JBJOKO010000080.1, forward strand.
GCACTCAACTTATCACAACTTGAATCGCAGATGATTTCATTTGCATTCTATGTAGCCTACACCGTTGGTTCATTGATGTACTTTATAATTTCAAAAATCAAAGGCAGTGATATTTTGAATAGCCTTGGCTATAGAAATGGACTTGCTTTGGGATTGTCGATATCAGCAGCTGGAACATTGCTATTTATTCCTGCTGCGAATACAGCATCATTCCCATTACTTATTAGCGGACTATTCATCGTAGGACTTGGATTTTCATTGCAACAAACTGCAGCTAATCCACTTGCTATCTCGATGGGCGATCCTTCAAAAGGTTCGCAGCGCTTGAGTCTTGCGGGAGGTATTAATAACGTAGGAACTACTATCGGTCCTGTTATTGTTTCTTTCGCGATTTTCGGAAGTGCTTCATCGGGCAACACAACAATGGATTTGAAATCTGTTCAAATTCCATACTTGGTATTAGGCGCGGCATTTTTGTTAGCAGCTGTATTATTCAAATTGTCATCTGTTCCTGATAAAATCGAAAGTGTATTTGATGCATCAAAAGATGATGGAAAAACAAGTCCACTTCAATACCCTCAATTGTATTTAGGTATGATTGCGATCTTCCTTTACGTTGGAGTTGAAGTTTCTACAGCATCGAATCTACCTGAGTTTATGAAGCAAACATTAGGCATGGAGAATCATAGCGTTGCTCCATACATCTCCCTGTTCTGGGCAAGTTTAATGATTGGAAGATGGACTTCAGCAGCGGGTGCATTTGATATTAGTACAAAAGCGAAGAACGCGTTGAATTTGATTCTTCCATTCATTGCATTCGGAATATTCTTGCTTGTAAATTTCATTGGTGGTTCCGACATTTCTGTTTTCTACATGTACATCGCTATGGTAGCTGTATTGATTGTAGTAGACAAATTGTGTGGTGGTAAACCAGCGAAACAATTATTGATTTATTCTTTCTGTGCAATTGCAGCGTTATTAACGGGAATCTTCTCAACGGGAATGACAAGTGTTTATGCATTTGTATCTGTTGGATTATTCTGCAGCACATTGTGGCCATGTATTTTCACATTGGCGATTACAGGATTGGGTAAGCATACAAACGAAGGTTCAAGTTTCTTGATCATGATGATCATGGGAGGAGGCTTGGTGAGTATGGCTCAAGGATATTTAGCTGATAATGTATTAGGCATTCAGCAATCGTATTGGGTTGGCATTATCTGTTTTTCTTACCTCGCATTTTATGCTTGGAAGACGCGTCATTTGGACGCAGCGACAACAGCTGGTGCTGGTCACTAGAAAAAATATTGGAAAAAAGAAAAGGGCCCCGTACGGGGCCCTTCTCCACTCTACTACTTAAATCGTGAACTACTTAATCGTTCACCACTAATCGTCTGGTCATTTTCTGACCTTCATAAACAAATTCTACCATATATAATCCACTCGCCAATTGTTTCTCGAAAGAAGTTGAAACATTGAGTGTACCATCGTTTGTAGCATAAGCATTGCTCCACACTACGCGACCCATTCCATCTAGAATAACCACATTCACCATTTCAGCTTCGATGCCTTCTAAGTGAATGTTCAACCATTCGCCGTTGTTTGGGTTAGGATAAATATCACCTACTTCTGTATCAAGACTTCTGTCTTCATTCATTTCATAAGCAAGACCTTCTTGAGTTTCCATTGCACTTGCACCAGCGATGCAAAGCATTTGGTAATCGGTACCCCATGAGCCAGGACCACTTGTAAAGATTGGACGTACTTTCACTTGATACATATTGCCAGGTGCAATACCAGGAATATTAATCGTATTCAATTGAAGATATTTCGTCACTGCATTACTTTCTACATAGATAGGTTCACCCAAAATAGTACCTAGACCATTTACAGGAGTAAACTCCCATTCCATTTCGGACATACCACACACAAATCTATCAGAAGCGATCCATGAATTCAACAAACGAGATGAAGTACTGCATGTGTATGTGTTTGACAAATCAAGATCGTTGTGCGCTCCAATAGTGATGTAATAATTGCTACTGTGTATAACAGATGTTACGATATTTCCAGCAGCATCAGGAAGGATAAAACTTGCATCTATTGTTGCTGTATAAGTAGTGTTATACTCCAATCCATTAAAGCTGGTAAACGGTCTCACAGTATTGTATCCACTAGAAGTATAAACACTACCATCATTTTCAAATCGCACAGTATAGTTCTGAGCAGTTACCCAGTCGCATTTGAAGTTGCTACAAAGATCACTGAATGAATATCCATTATCAGGACTGCTTTGTGCGAAGTGTTGCAAGCAGATAAAGAAGTTTCCTTGAGCGCTTGTGTTGAAGTTACGTACAAGGATGTAGTAAACTTGACCAGCAGTCAATTGATCCGTCATTAAAATCTCTTGTCCTGCAGCAGTTTCGTTTTCAGATGTGATCAAAGCTGATCCATTTGAGTTTTGTAATTCAAGAACGATGTTGTTTATACCACTTGAACAAGCGATACGAACACCATTCGTCATTGCCACGAAGCGATACCAAACATCTTGTCCTGCGTTTTCTGGAGCAATAGTGAACGCTTCTTCAGAAACTGTAGCACCAATTAGAGATCCAAGGATGTTTTGACACTGAGGATAGAAGCGGATAGGAAGTGCTTGTGCGTTTGATCGGCTATCGTTAGCAACATTGACAACAAGACAACCATCATCTGCTACACCATCGCAATCTTCATCAATGCTATTACCGCAGATTTCTGTTGCACCAGGATGAATTCCATGAGCACTGTCGTTGCAATCTACACCTAGTGAAGAAGCAATATAACCAGCTGGAAGTGACTCTCCGATACACATTTCTGATGCAGTCGCAGAAGTTCCATAGCCATCATTATCAGCATCAACAAATGCACTTACAGTTTGATAAACACTTGCGTCAGCATCATCACAATCGCCTTCAACACCAGGAACCAATGAATAACCAGCACCAGGGTTAGAAGCCAATGTTGTAGAAGATACGTGGTGACCGTCACCATCCGCATCAAGATACCAAACAGCTTGAACAGTTACAGTAGCAAAAGCTGAAGAAGAATTACCAGAGTTGTCAGTAACAATAAGCTCAACGCTATTCTCACCAATGTTATCCAAGTTGAATGTAGTCATTGAAGCTACATAGCTAACGATACCGCAATTGTCTGTTGAACCGTTGTCGATATCATCGTCGATCATTGTGTATGTGCCGGCTTGATCAAGTGTCACTGTGATGTTTTGAGACACAGCAACAGGAGCCAAATTATCCAATACTTCTACATCAAAAGAGTAGTTAGAAACGTTGCCAGCAGCATCTGTTAAAGTATAGTTTACAGTAGTGATACCCAATTCAAAAGTGCTTCCACTTGTGTGATCAGCTACTACATCAAATCCACATGGGCCATCATACATTGTAATAATGAAATCACCTTGAACAGCACCACTTACTGACGCTACAGTTCCATTGGTATATGGTATACCTGCATCATCACCATTATAATAATTATTAAGAGAAGTCACTAGGAAATTACCACCATCATACATATCCTCACCGCCATCATTAATACCAACTTCAACTCCATTATTGTCTGTTTCCAAATCACCTTCCCATTGAATATAGTAGCGTGATCCGTTATCTAATGCTGTGTACAAATCACCATACATTGCATTTTGCATTTCACTATTAAGCGTGTTCAAGTCGTAAGCATATCCCTCAGTAATTGAGTTAGCCAAAGGACCGTCCATGATGACCTGAGCGATATTTTGCATATCAGATTCAGAATAAACTGAAGAACCATCATAGTATCCACCGAATAGGAAATACATGAATGAAGTTGGTTGACCATTGAATCCTTCAAGGAAGAATTGATCATCATTGTTGTCACCAGTAGCAATTACAGATAGTTCTTGTGATGGATCAACGAAATACAATTTGTGAATCGCAGGATCCCAACTATCTTCTGAACGAGTTTGCCAGAACACGCGGTATGGAGTACCGTTTCCAGCAGTCATATCCCATGAGCCATAGTTCATACTTCCACTTCCATCAGCACCGATGTTACCATCAATACCGATCATTGGAACTGTTGCGTCATTTACCGCTGCGAAGAAAGTTCCGTCAACGAAATTCGTGATATAACTTGCGTCTTCACCAAAGAAAGCTGCGCCGCCCTCATTCGAAACAACAGATCCAGAGCCTGCATTAACCACCTCACCAAAAGTGTAAGCGATTCCTTCGCTTTCATTTTGATAGTAATTGCTATTATTTGTAATAATGTAGTTACCTCCATCATACATATCATAACCACCATCACCAATACCTACAGCATTGTCGTTTGAATCATAATACAAGTCACCTTCCCATTGGATATAGTATTGATTTCCGTTATTAAGAACGGCATCTCGAAGCGTCCAAATAGTATTTGACATGAAGTAATCAACTGCTGGCAATTCGTATGAGAATGATTCACCTCCAATGATGCGCGAAGGGTCCAAAACCATATTTGCGATGATATTTGCTACAGCGAACATTTCTTCCTCAGAATATGTAGCAGAGCCGCTTTCACTGCGAGCACCGAACATATAATAGAATAACGAATTTTCTCCAGAAAGACCGTTTATTGTGAATAGGTCATCACTATTTGAATAATCCGAAAGAGATGTTACGCTTTGACTTGGATCAACAAAAATCAATTTATGGATACCAGGATCATAGCCATTTTCAGATTTAATCTGCCAGAATACATTGTAAGTGTTACCACCTTCTGTTGTTATTGGCCACATTCCATCTTCAGTTGTACCATTGCCATCAGCACCAATGTTTCCATCTACACCAAACATGCTCACTCCTGTTGCATTAATTGCAGCGTAGAAAGTACCGTCATAGAAGTTAGTAATGTAACTTGAACCTACACCAAAAGCTGGTTGTTGAATTTCTTCATAAACTTCAGTCCAGTTCGCAACAGCATTGCATGATTCTTCACCTGCATACACTGTAAGGGTTGGAGTTGAAGTAGACATTTCTGGAGCAACAGTATCTTCGAATTTTTCGAAAGTGAACCAAGTTGAATTCCATTGTCCTTGAGCATCCAACACTTGAATTTCAACATTTGCAAATCCATAAACACCATCTGCGATAGTAAAATGCGCTAATACATCTGTACCATATCTTTCAAAAGAAACTCCACTTGAAGGAACAAGTTCATCGTTATAAGAGATCACATTCAATTGAAGATCGTCAGAGTTGGTTTCTGAATCCCAAATATAAATCCACTGTGAATTTTCGAATGAACCAGCGCATTCTATAGGGAAATAACCACCTCCTTCGATATTTGGAGCATTATCATAAGTATAGATATTGAACGAACAATTATTCGTTAGCTCACCGTCACTAACAGTAACAGTGATTTGTGTTGCCCCGATAATTCCGGGAGTTGTGTTCACAAAGAGATAAGGAAAGCTGTATGAAATATTGCTGTTGGAAATTACGCTTTCATCAGAAGATGAGAAAGTATATTGAAGCTCCCCTCCTAATGTTTCGTTATCACTACCCTCTGCCCAAATTGCATATCCACCATCACCAGCGTGAATCCATGTATCACTGTTGCATGTTAACCACGGAGCTGTATTAGGAGCAACATAAACTTCAGCATGAACAGGAACAGTATAGTTCTCCAAAGAACCATCGAAATCTACAGTTACATTAATATCTAGATCCTCAGTAAACGCCGGATTATAGTACAAGCCATTCCATAAGAAAAGATTGACATCTTCAACCAAACCACTCACCTGAACACCGCCTTCAATTACAGAAGTTGTTACACCAGATGAAGGGTAAGCTGTGAGACTTCCATTAGCAGCATCTGAAAGGGTAAAGTTTACAGTAACAAAATCATTACCATTTCCACCAATATAAATGCTGTTTACAAATCCACTTTCGTTGATTGTTATTCTTTCAAATTGTGATAGATATGAAGTAGTAGTCCACCAACTTTGTTTCACTACAAAATCAAGGATTCCATCACCAGTCAAATCCTCACAAAGTGCATTGGTCAGCGGACCACCTGGTCCTGCTGAATTATTCGACAAGAAAATTTGTTCAGAAAATGTCAAATCAGGTCCACCATAAAATACACTTACAGTAAATGAATGCGATGTAGTTGAAATAAGATCTTTGTATCCATCATTATTCAAATCTTCAATACGCACTTTATTACCAAGACGTCGAGTGTAATAGTAATTACCACCAATATTTAGTGTCTCAAATTCAGAAGCCAATGAGTTGTAAGGAATAACTTCTAGTTCTGAGAACGTGTTTGCGTTATTCACGAAAATAGAAGACCAACCATACCACTCAGTATATCCTTCAGGATAAGTTCCCACGTATGTTCCAGAGTTTCCAGAAACCAAGAAATCCAAGTCACCGTCATTATCAATGTCATCCATTGTTACTCCTGGGCCAACTACTTCTAAATAGTGAGAAGGAGCAAATAGAATTGTTTCAGTAAATACTGATCCACCTTCATTGGTGTACAATGCCATGCCTTCATAAACAACAGCAAGCATATCCAAATCTCCATCATTGTCCCAATCTATTGGTCGACTCCATGATGAATAGCGATTTGAATAAAGCGGTGAAACTTGAGAGCGAGTGAATGTTCCATCTTGATTATTCGTAAACAAGAAAATAGGCATATTAGGACCTTGTCCTACTACATCCAGCCAACCATCGCCATTATAATCACCTGTAGAAGCGCCATAACAAGAGGAACCCCACGCATTCATGTCTAACTCGCCAATATTCACTGGAGAACTAGACAAAGTGGTAGAAGATTCACCATAAGCGATAAACATTTGAGCTGCATAATCTCCGTAAAGGAGATCTTGGATGCCATCATTGTTAAAATCGCCCCATTTCATAGCGTCCGACCAAGAAGCACTATATGGAGCTTGTCCAACAAGTTGAAGGCCCGAACCAGTAGCTTCCCAAAATTGGGTGCTTGTTCCGGTAGTTTGATAATCTGCAAGTGCATCACCGTTGGTATCGTCTCTTCTCACGTTGTCAATTGACATGGAGCTGAAATCGAAATCACGGTAATACAATCTGTGATTCACTGAAGATTGTCCGAACATTGTTCCGACAAAACCAATCAGTGAGAAAATCGAGAGCATGAAAGTTCTCGTGAAATTCAAATAGGGATTTTTCATTAGTACAATTAGTTATTTATGTAATCAAGTGAGTGTTTTTACCGGATTACTTTAATTTTAGTTATTGTACTTAAATGCCAATGTGCAGAAAATAGGGTATGAAAGTGAAATAAGGTCTCCTCGTGTTTCATATAAGGGGCGTAGAAAAATGAAATATTCTACAACCCCTGTAAAACCAAGGGAAAACAAAGAGGGCACGACTATCGTCGTGCCCTCGGCTTCGCCTCTTTTAGAAGCTTTGGTTTCAAAAAATCAACGTTTTACTTCGAGAGTTTCTATGATCACTTCATCAGCAAAATAGATCTCTACTTTATAAAAGCCTTCATTCAATTTTTCATTGAATTGAATATTCAATACTGCTGACTCCTCAATGAATTTCTCATCCATATAATGAAGTCCTCCTTCATCATCAACAACTTTCACCAAAACACGCTCAGCGTCCAATCCTTTCAAATAAAGCTGTACATCATCGCCTTTTGTTGGATTGGGATGTAATCTCACCACAACTGGCGCATGAGGCGATTCTAAAGCATCTTTCGGAGAAGAAGCTGGTGTTACCCATAGAAGATTATAGTCGCCTTCCCACTCGCCGATTTCCTTGCCGAAAATTGGCCTAGAGCGAACTCTATAATAGCTTCCCTCTTTCACACCAGGGATTTTATTTATTCTTAAATAACGTGTCTTTGTCTGACTATTAATATAGCTCGGTACGAGCTCTAAAACATTATCGTTTTCATCAACCCTCAAGAACTGCCATTCACATTGTGTAAAGCCGCGGGGTGGTTTATATGCGCTTATAAAAGCGTCCATTTCACAGGTAAATCGAGAGATCATCACTTAAATCATTAGGTTGTTATTCATCAAAAGCAAGGTCTTTTACCAAATAAATAAGAGAAGGTTATTGCCCAAAATTCCCGACTTGCAAAAAACAGGGTACAAATACAATTTTTCGATTCTCGACCTTTAAAAAATAGTACGCAGAAATATTGTAATAAATTAAAAACCCCTTCTATTGGGCTTTTCAAGCACAACAGAAGGGGTTTTAATTATATTCTAAGAACTACTAGTTCCTTACGATCACTTTTTCGGTTAACACTTCATCACTTAATGAAATAAGAACTGTATAAAGACCTGCGGCCAATTGTCGCTCAAAT
>JBJOKO010000081.1:0-9530 GCA_046046035.1 Bacteroidota bacterium
TAGTTATTTGATTCGGCGCATCCGTATTCGTTAACTTTGAGGCATGGCGCAAAAAAAGTTAACCGAGCTTTTGGGTATCAAACACCCGATAATAGTGGCTCCTATGTTTTTGATTTCTAATGTGGAAATGGTTGTCGCGGCTATTGAAGGCGGCGCTACTGCTGCGTTTCCGGCTTTGAATTATCGAACAGATGAGGAGCTTCGAGCTGCTATTTCAGAAATAAAGCGCAGAACCTCGGGGCCGTTTGGGATTAACTTAATTGTAAATAAATCCAATCCTAAGTTGGATGGACAACTTGATATTGTGGTTGAAATGGGGGTGGCTTTTGTCATTACTTCCTTGGGAAGTCCTCAATCGGTTATTGAAAAATGCCGACCCAAGGGAATCAAAGTATTCTGCGATGTGGTCAATGTTGATTATGCCAAGAAGGTAGAATCGCTTGGAGCAGATGCGATTATTGCTGTCACTAACAAGGCTGGAGGGCATTGCGGTCCTCAGTCACCTGAGAAACTTATTCCTGAATTGGTTTCTGCTTGTACCATTCCTGTGATTAATGCGGGAGGAGTAGCTACAAAGCAACACGTAGAAGATTCTTTGGCAATGGGTGCAGCGGGCGTTTCGGTGGGAACAATTTTCCTAGCGTCGAAGGAAGCCAATATTTCAGATGAATATCGCCAAGCATTAATTCAGTACGGTGAAAAGGATATTGTATTGACAACGAAAATGTCTGGTTCACATCTTACAGTGATCAATACTCCCTACGTTCAATCCATCGGAACGAAGGCTACTTTTTTGGAAAAGCTTGGTCGGAATAAATTCTTTAAGAAATATGCAAAGTTGCTCATCATGGTCAAAGGCATGAAAGCGATCGAGAACGCGACTAAAAAGGCGACTTATAAAACAGTTTGGTGCGCCGGTCCAGCAATCGAATACATTCATTCCATCCGACCCCTCAAGGAGATTCTAAAGGACCTGACGGATTGATTTCTTATTTTTGATTTCTTATTTTTTATTTTTTATTTCCCCATTTCCCCATTTCCCCATTTCCCCATTTCCCCACTTTCTCTCTTTCCCACTTCCCTTGGTTTCCAGTACTTTATTTTGTCCATTTTTTGGAAAACGCGTCCTGAATGTGGAAAGGAACGTTAGTTTGGCATAATAAATACTATTGATAATCAGTTTGTTAGGTTGTTTAGTGTTGGTTGGCATACCGTTGGACAAGGGGCTGCCAAATAACTAACGAAAAATGGATCAAAGTAACTTTAAAGTGTTTGTGGTTGATGACGACCAATTCACCCTAAGCTGGTACGCACAGTACATCGGAAATCTTGGCGCTTATGATGTGACGAGTTTTGACAATTCTCTTGCATGTCTAAACAATCTTACACAAGAGCCTCATATCATTTTCCTTGATCACCGTATGGACAATCTTTCTGGATTGGAAGTATTGAGAAAGATCAAGCGTTTTAATCCAAATATTTATGTTGTCTTTATTTCGGGACAAGAAGATATTCAGGTAGCAGTGAATGCATTGAAACTTGGTGCTTTTGATTACATCATCAAAGGTGAAGGTGATTTGCAAAAAATTGCTGACGTATTGAAACGTATTTCTGACATTCAGAATCTGCTTCAAAACCGCTCTGGTGGCTTCTTTAGCCGCATCTTGTCTTTGATGTAATATTCAATTAAACTGAAATGAGAAACTATTGGTTTGCCATACTGGCCTTGGTGGTTGTGCTTTCATCTTGCCAATCACAGAATCTTTTGCAGAGTTCGGCAACGAATAATCAGCAAGTTGATTCCGTGTTTGCTTATGAGCGCGGTTATTCATACAAGATTCGCAAAGACGATAAAGTCAGCATCAGCGTATGGGATCACGAAGAACTAAGTGTTGGTTCTATTTATGGAATTTACAATGCCAATGAAGTGTACGGACGATGGTTACTTGTCGACTCCGATGGGGATGTTACGCTCCCAAAAACAGGTGATTTCCATATTCAAGGTCTCACAGTTACACAAGCAGAAGATTCATTAAAAGTTGTTTTAGAATATTGGATACCAAATCCGATTGTCGAAGTAAAAGTTCTCAATAAAGAAATCACTGCTGTCGGGGAACTCAAGCACCCCGGCACTTTCAAGATGGACAAGGAAGAATACACTCTTTTAGAGGTGATTGGTCTTGCAGGAGATTTCGATTATTATGCAAACAAAAAAGAGGTAAAGATCGTAAGACAGCAAGACGATCAAGTGCATGAACTCGTAGTAGATCTCACTGATATGTCTAATTACCGAATGACTAATATTCAAATTAAACCAGGCGACGTGATTTACGTGCCGTCGAAGAAACACAAAGAATTCGACAAGCGCGCGGCTACTACCGTAGTACCGTTTGCTTCTGTGCTTACCGCAGCAGCAATATTCTTCTCAGCCTTCTTCTAATATGAAACCAATTCCTCAAATAAGACAACTCCGCCCATTCTTACGAGGATTGCCAATTATCGTAGTTGTAATTGTTATCGGTGTAATGGCCGCTAAACGCTATCTCAACTACGCCATTCCCATGTATGAAACTACTGCGAAACTCAAACTCGCAGATCTAAATAGTGGTGTTCCAAGTAGCAATCTTTTCAAGGATTTCGACGTGTTTGCGAATTCGTCTAAAATCGGCTCTGAAGTTGAAATGATTAAATCAAGTCTAGTTGTTCAGAAAGCACTAGATAGCTTGGATTTTGAAATCGATTATTACCGCGTAGGTAAAATGCGAAAGATTGAACTTTATGAGGAAACACCGATTAAAGTTGCAGCCGAAATCATAAACCACGAAGCTAAAGATCTTCCATTTACACTTATAATTAAGGATAGAAATTCATTCACATTGACTACTCCAAAAGGAGAATCGTTGGATGGTGTTTTTGATGAAGTTTACCAAACAAAAGTTGGGAAAATTATTCTTTTTAAAAATAAAGAATTGCTTGAACAACGTCCTGACATGACATTCATGGGGCACTATGAATTTGTCGTGCATTCTAAAGATAAACTCTTAGAGACCGTTGTAAAAAACATTGATGTTACTCCAATAGACAAAGACATTCCAGTATTGCGTATTAGTTACAAATCGGAAGTACCTAAAAAGACATCTGATTTGGTGAATATGCTTTGCAAAGTATATATCCAAGATTATATCGAGTCGCGCTACGTTGCTGCGAATACAACAGTGAATTTCTTGGATGGACAATTGGCCGAATTGAATCAGCAATTGAGTTCAAGTGAAAATGCAATTGAAGATTATAGAAACGAAAACAATATTGTCAATATTAACCAAGAAGCGGAAACAGATTTGAAAAAAATCGCCGAGATGAAGATTCAATTGGTGAGCATCTCGCAACGCATGGCTAGTATGGATTCTCTGTATGATTACATTCAAAAGGGAAAAGATAATTTTACTGAACTAGCTCCGAACTTCGAGGCTTTTACGGATATGCTTTCTACAGAGATTGTAAAGAAGATGCAGAATCTTCAATCAGAAAAGAAAGATCTCCTTCTTCGCTTTACACCGAATGATGAGAAGGTAAAAATCATCGATGAGAAACTCGAAGATTTGAAAGACTATCTCATAGAAAGTATTGCGAATACAAGAAGCTATCTCAAAGTTTCTAAAGACGAGTTGGAAAGAAATATCGCTATGTCTGAAGAAGTTTTCATCGGACTTCCAGGTCGTGAAAAAGACATGAAAATTTTGACAAGAAATTTCAACTTGAATGAACAAGTTTATAATTTCTTGCATGAAAAGCGCACTGAGGCTGAGATAGCGAGAGCAGCTTCTATTTCCTTTCACCGAGTATTGGAACCAGCTGAAACTCCTCTTCGTCCTATTAGTCCTCAAAAATCATTGATTGTAGCATTGGCCTTCATCGTTTCCTTATTGGGAAGTGTGATTCTTATTTATGCAGTTCACCTGCTTAAGGGAAGGGTTAATGATACATATAACATTGAGTCTAGAAGTACTATTCCGATTGCCATTCAAATTCCACGAGTTGGAGGTAAGAAAATTTTGGAGCGCGAGACCATGTTGAACATGGTGCTGCAATTGGAGTTGAAATCTTTGATGCCACAGAACGGATTATTAGTACTGTCTTCTTTTTCTAAGAAAGAAGGAAAACACTATGCAGCAGCTAATTTCAAAAAGATTCTAGAAAGCCAAGACAGAAAGGTTCTTTTGCTTGGTATTGATGGAAGATTTCCTGAGAATACTGAATTTAAAAATATCGAAGATTTGAAATTCCTATTTGCAAAAGGTGCGGATAAAGGATTCGATCAAATCGTAGACTGGAAGCGAGAATATGATCATATCATCATTGCGAATGATGAAGTGAATTCGAATCCATTTGCTATAGCAGCGATGCAACATGCGGATGTCAATTTGTTTGTTTTGGACTCACGTCGCACTCCTGCTTCAGTTGTAGCGAATGTGGAATTAATTCGAGACGAGTTTAATTTGCCAAATATGCATTTCGTGTTGAATAGAGCGGGATATCAACCCAGCATTATTTTGAAAACATGGAATGTGATAAAAGTGATTATTTCAAGGAAAATCACGTTGAAAAAATTGCAAGAAGCAATTAGCTAATGAATCTATTAAAGAGACATAGCGTTCTTCTTGATCAGGTGATCTTTAGTGGTGGGAATTTTCTTTTCACCATTTTAGCAGCACGATTCCTGGGAGCAGAAATGTTTGGGACATACTCAGGAATTGTGCTTGCACAGTACTTTTTGCTTTCCATTTCACAAGCTTTCGTAGGTCAGCCTTTTCAGGTGATTTTCCATAAAGATGAACCGATCAATCATTCGGTTTTTATCGGAAAGTGGAATTTTAATGTCAATCTAGTAATTACTAGTCTAGCCGGTCTTATTGGTTTTGCTACTATGACGCTGCATCATCTGCATTGGGGAGTTGTAATGATTGCTTCTGCGGGGGCTTTCGGTTTATTATTGAATGACTTTTACAGGAAAAAATACATTGTTACGAATCCACTAAAAGCTGTTTTTCAAGATGCATTCATTGCATTGATTCAAGCTGTTGGTCTCATTGGATTGTACGCTTATGATATGCTGAATGTGTATTCAGTTGTCGCGGTATATTTCGCCTCTTTTGTTCCTGTGATTTGTCTTGCATCAGTGGATTATTGGAAATCACTTAATGCTAAAATTAGTGTTGAGAAGGTTTCTACTCAGTATAGAAGAGAATGGAAGTGGTTGTTTCCAACTGCTTTGATTCAATGGCTTGCGGGTAATTTCTTGGTGGCCGCTTCAGGCGCTTTACTTGGTGCGCCTGCTCTAGCTGCAATGAGACTTACACAGACACTTTTCGGTGTATTGAATATTGGATTACAAGCTGTCGAGAATAGCAGTATCCCACAAGCGGTTGAACATTTCAGAAATGGAAGGGGCATGCTTCAAAACTATTTGCAAGGATTAACCCGTAAGCTGATGCTTATCGGCATACCTTTTTTGACATTGATCTTCTTCTTGTCTGCACCAGTTCTAACATTTGTATTGGGAGGTGACTACGAACTAGTTTCTCCACTGATGAAAGGAATGTCGGTGTTGTATGTGCTCATCTTATTTGGTTATCCAGTGAGGATTGGAGTGCGAGTGACAAGCATGGGAAAGAATTTTTTGATAGGATATATTACCACGGCAGTTCTTAGCATGGTACTAGTTTATCCTCTTGTACAACTATGGGATGCCATGGGTATTATTGTTGGATTGGCAATCAACCAACTTGTAATGCAGATATACTGGTTGTTTATGCTTCAACGAAATGGAGTTTCATTGTTGCCACAGTTTAGAACTCAATTGAAAAACTGAATTCATGGAAAAGAAAATCGTTCATATTATTCTTGGTAAAGCCAACCCACAGCGCATGAATGGCGTGAATAAGGTGGTGTATGAATTGGCAACAAATCAGGCCAACAACAATACATCTGTCGAAGTGTGGGGAATGGCAAAGGATACAGAACACAATTATCCAGAGAGAAATTTCAAAACAAAATTGTTTCAAGCATTCAAGAATCCATTTAAAGTGGATGCAAAAATGATTGAAGCGATGAGAAATGAGAAGGATACAATTTTTCATTTTCACGGCGGATTCATTCCTGTGTTCTCCAGCTTAGCAAAAAAGATGAAGAGTTTGAACATTCCCTTTGTTCTTACTCCGCATGGCGCGTACAATACTATTGCGATGGAGAAAAGTAAGTTGAGAAAGAAGATTTACTTTGCACTTTTCGAAAAGCATGTGGTAAATAATGCAGCATACATTCATTCGATTGGCAAGAGTGAAGTGGAAGGTTTGAGCTTGATTTATCCAAATACGAAGTCAATTTTGATTCCTTATGGTTTTGACACGAATATCGAAATGCCTTACAATCCTTCTGATTCCAAGTTTGTAGTTGGATTTTGCGGTCGTATCGATGTCTACACAAAAGGACTCAATGAGTTAATTGAGGGCTTCGCAATGTTTAGAAAGAATGTTGAGAATGCTGAATTATGGATGATAGGTGACGGAGATGAGAGAGGTGAGTTGGAACAGTTGGCAAAGGATAAAGGCGTAGAAGATTCTGTAATATTTTACGGATCAAAATACGGTAATGAAAAGATTGAATTGCTGAGTAAGTGTCATGTTTACGCGGCACCATCTAGAAATGAAGGACTCCCAGCGGCTGTGCTTGAAGCGGCTTCTATCGGGATTCCATGCATGGTTACTGAGGCCACAAATACAGGCGACTCTATTCGTGAATTCGATGCAGGTGCTGTTATTGCGCCAACCGCAAGTAGTTCCGTTTATGATGGATTAGTACTGCTTCACGAGAGAATGAAGGAACAACAATCACGTGAACAATTGTCTGACAATAGTCGTAGAATGATTAATGAAGTGTACAACTGGAAAAATGTATTGTCCAGATTTGACGCATTATATCACAAGGCCGGTTTGACAACATGATAAAAGCAGCTGACGATCATAGCAAGTTTTTAAGACGCATGAATATTTTATTGCATGTGATCTTATTCATTATGATCGCTGGTTTTTTTACATGGAGTGAAAATGTTGCCATTACACGCGTGATAAAAGTAATTTCACGTGTGGGAATGACGGTTTGGATTTTTCTACTTTACAAAGAAATTATAAAGTATGGCGCAGTGGGCTCTTTCAATTGGCGGAACATCTATTCGCCATTGTTGTATGGAGCATATTTATTTCTAGCACTCGTTTCTTTTTTCTGGAGTACTGATGTTGGCTACAGTGCACTGCAGCTGATTATGGACTTAGAGAGTTTACTTTTCTCATTCTTCTTTATAAAAAGCTTAATGCTCTTGGAGACTTATTTTCCGGGCAATAGTATTCGGTTTTATAACTTGATGGGAAATGTGGCATTTATCATCTTGCTCATTTTCGTAATAGGTGGTTTTGTAAATGAAGAAGATTTCTATCGAGCAGTAGAGGGAGGTGAATCTCTCAGAATGGGCGGCTACATTATGAATCCAAATGAACTTGGAATGTATTGCGGTCTTGGTATTAGCTGTTTGATTTTTGATATTTATAGAAAGAAAAGCAAGTGGTGGACTTTCATCAAGATATCAGTAATGCTCTATGCGTTGATCATGACAAAATCAAGATCATCGTTGATTGGATTGTTATTGATAGTTTTCTTTCACATCAGAAATGCGAACAATAAAAAGCTTGAGTTTGCGGTGTACATAGCTATGGCAGGTATTCTTCCGATAGCTGTGGAGAATATGCTTATGAGAAAGGGCGGTATTGATGAGCTCTTATCTATGACCGGACGCATGCCTTTTTGGAAAGCATTGGTTTTGGAGGGTCTTCCAAGGGAACCATTTTTCGGTTTTGGATTTATGCGCATCGACTACAAAGACCACTTTGAGAGTGTGCATACCTATGCGGGACACATGACACATAATACGTTTATGCAGGTATTGATGAATCTCGGCTTCGTTGGATTATTGATAGCCTTGACACAGTTGTTTTTTACAATACGCGGATTTTTGAGTGAAGAAAAAGAAAAGAAATTGATGCTAATTGGTATTCTTATTCCAGTTATCATTAACTCATTCACCGAGTTCGGAATTTTCGGCGAAACCAATTATGGAATTCTGTTTTATCAATTATTGATTTTCTATATCAGTGTTTCTGTCAATACTAAATTGACACCTGGCGAGGTAATTTCACTCAAAGTGAAGCGTCCAGATATTGTACAAAACTTCTTAAGAGCGAAAGCTTGAACAATGTTCTGTTTGCCTTGATTTTATTCAGAAAAATCTTCATTTCCAATATCTGGAAAATTCGTCCCAAAAAAAGAATTTTACTCAAAGTGAAACCTTTGTAACTAACTGAAAAACAGTGTGTAAAAGGGTGTTTTTTGACATGGCACAAAGGTGGTCTAGTGCCAAGACATGGAACAGCAACTAATAACTATTTCGACATTCACAAAATTGGGTTTTTCAGTTTCAACTGAAAGCACGCATGAGCTCAATCATGAAGTGAAATTGTTGGTTAAAAATAATAACGATGGCACCGCACGTTGGGTGTGGCCTGCTTCATTGAAGACTCCTGATTTTCTTTCTTTCTATTTGGAATCATCTACGCGTTCGCGAATGATTGCGACTGCTATTCGTGGAGCATTCCGATTTGGATTTAAAGAAACTTTTAGCAGCACTGGTTTTAGTTTGTGGATGTCTCAGGCAGACATTGATAAATGGAATGATCAGTTTGGTGAGAAGTGGAGTTTGTTCACTGGCACCGTTGGTCCTTACAGAAAGGCCATCCTCCATTTCAATAAAGATGAAAAAGATTTTTTCGTAAAGGTTGGAATGACCGAGAGAAGTGATTTGAAACTTTCGATAGAAAGTTCATTTCTCAATCAAATTGCACAAAAGAATATTCCTCAATTGGTTGTTCCAAAAGTTTGGGACATGGGTAATAGCGCCGTGATGATGGACGATATCAGTAAGAATGGATCTCGTGTTTCTCGACTTACCAATCTACACTGGTTTGTGCTTCGCAATATTCACAGAGCTTCTGGTTGTACTCAGCGCATAGATCAATTGCCAGCTTTTCAAAGAGCCCTGAAAACAGTTGAATCACTGAAACACACATCAGATAGTCGCATTCCAAAAGGTATAGTTGAAAAGCTTGAGAAAGTGGCGCAATCAATTGATGCTACTCAGAGCATTCGCGTGTCACTTGCGCATGGAGATTTCACTCCTTGGAATATGTATGTGAATGGAAGTGATCTTAATGTTTATGATTGGGAAATGACGACACCAAATATGCCTGTGTTATTTGATGCATTTCATTTTATAAGCCAGTCAGGCATTCTAGAACACCGTTGGGATTTTGAGCGAATTGAAAAGGAGATGAATCTCCAAATGCTTAATGGAGTGGCACAACAGCTTCTTCATGAATCTCAAATTGATTTTGAACTTTCAAAAAAATTATACTTCTTATTATTTG
>JBJOKO010000082.1:0-9493 GCA_046046035.1 Bacteroidota bacterium
GGATCGTATGCGAAAGTTGATTGCTGATCACATGGTGATGAGCGTTCAGACTTCTCCACACGTTACAAGTTATGTTGAAGCCGATGTTACCAATATCGTTATGTGGCGCGAAAAAGTGAAGAAAACTTTTGAGCAAAAACACAAAACGAAATTGACATTTACTCCATTGTTTATCGAGGCCGTAGCACGCGCTATCAAAGACTTCCCTGGAGTGAACGTTTCGATAGATGGAACAAAAATCATTTACAGAAGAGATATTAATGTTGGAATGGCAGCAGCTCTTCCAAGCGGTAATTTGATTGTTCCTGTAATTAAGAATGCAGATCAATTGAACCTAGTAGGTTTAGCTAGTAAGGTGAATGACCTTGCTGATAGAGCCCGCGCCAACAAATTGAGCCCAGATGAAATTCAAGGTGGTACATACACTTTGACGAATGTGGGAACTTTTGGTAATGTGATGGGAACACCAATCATTAACCAACCTCAGGTGGCAATACTTGCAGTTGGTGCTATCAGAAAGAAACCTGCTGTAATTGAAACACCGTATGGAGATACCTTAGGTATTCGCCACATGATGTTCCTTTCTCACAGCTACGATCACCGCGTGGTTGATGGTGCTCTTGGTGGAAGCTTCGTTCGTCGCGTAGCAGATTACCTTGAATCATTTGATTTAGATCGTGAGATTTAATCTATTCCGCTTTTAATTAGTACTTTAGACGACTTAAATAGACACTTTTGCAAAACTGACTTTAATGAGACGCTTATTATTCTTGCTGTTATTGATACTTCCAAACCTCGCTAGTAGCGCTGTAACTCAACCACCAAAAGACCGTGGCGATTACAGCACTCGTTTCCTAGAGGGAAATAAGCTAATGGAAGAAAAACTTTGGATGGAAGCCATTAAACAATGGAAAGCCATTCTGGAATCTGACCCAAATAATCCAAACGTAAACTACAAATTGGGCTATTGCTTGCTACAAACTTCAAGTGGTAAAAAGGAAGCTTTGAGCTATTTGGAAGTTGCGGTTGCAAAAAAAGTAAGCAAGAACTACGACGCATTTGATCCAATGGAGCGCAAAGCTCCAGTTGATGCTTTATATTATTTAGGTGTTGCTCAACATTTGAATTATCAATTGGATCCTGCGATTGAAAGTTTTGAAAAAGTTAAAAAGTCAATTGGTAAGAAGCATCGTATTTATGGCTTAGCTGAAAGAGGAGTTGAACAATGCCAAGAAGCTAAAATACAAATGGCTAATCCTAAGGCTTATGTTATTACCAACCTAGGTCCAGTAGTGAATGGTCCTTTCAACGATTTTAGCCCTGTTCTCGCATTGGATGAGAGTTCTTTGTTCTTCACAAGCCGTCGCATGCGTCCGGATTCAACAAATAGCAGAATCATTGATCCAGAAACAAACGAATTCAAAGAAGACGTTTATGTTTCGTTTAAAGATTTGGAAGGTCAATGGGGTTCGCCTGAGATTTTGAACTTGAATTCAGACGATCAAGATGCTACAATTAGCGTTTCGCCGGATGGTCAAACATTGTTCA
This sequence comes from Bacteroidota bacterium, assembly GCA_046046035.1. Lineage (GTDB taxonomy): Bacteria > Bacteroidota > Bacteroidia > Flavobacteriales_D > Sanyastnellaceae > JAIXWP01. Next base: position 1,549 of record JBJOKO010000082.1, read on the forward strand.
TCTACCGAGATAGCTTGGGAGATGGCCGCATTCTTTATAGCAAGCTAATCGGTGAGATTTGGAGTGATCCAGCGAAGTTGGGTTCTGACATCAACTCTCCTTATTGGGAAACGCACGCTACAATTTCTGCAGATGAATCGGTACTTTATTTTGTATCTGATCGTCCTGGCGGACTTGGTGGTCGTGATATTTACCGTTGCGTGAAATTGCCGAATGGCGAATGGAGCCGTGCATTGAATGCTGGTCCAACTATCAACACCTCTTATGATGAAGATTCGCCATTCCTCACTCCTGATGGAAAAGGAATGTATTTCGCGTCACAAGGTCACAATAGCATTGGTGGATTTGATTTGTTCTTTACCAAACTTGGTGAGGACGGGGAGTGGTCGACTCCTTCAACAATGAGCTATCCACTGAATTCAGTTGATGATGACGTTTTCTTCCAACCAATGGCGGATGGTGAGCGTGCATTCTACTCTTCGGAAAGAGACGGTGGTTATGGTAAAAAAGATATTTATCTGATCAACCTTCCATCTGATGACAACAGCAGCAAACTTGCTGTATTGAAAGGCTTCATCATCGGTGAAGAAGGAAAAGATCTACCAGATGATTTGAAAATTGTTGTAACAAACGATAAGTCAGGGGAAGTTTCTGAATACAAACCTAGAAAACGTGATGGTGGATACTTGGCAATCTTGAACCCTTGTACTAACTACCACGTAGACTACTATCAAGGAAAAGAAAAAATCAAACAAGATAAAATTGAAGTACCATGCGAAAGCAACTTCTTGGAGCTTGAGCGCGAGGTTTACTTGATTCCTGTTACACTTGGAAAGACAACTACTCCAAAAGTGGAAACTCCTATAGTTGAAGTTCCTAAAGTAGAGGAACCAAAGAAAGAAATTCCAAAAGTTGAAGAGCCTAAGAAAGAAGAGCCAAAAGCAACTGAACCTAAGGACTTGGGTTATGATCCAAAGAACCCAATCAAAACTCAATTCATTGAATCTTTGGGTTATGCGGAGTTCTCTAGATACTTCGTTTACGATTCAAAAGACTTCGGAGCTAAAGAAGTTAAGTTCCAACAATTCGTTGATGACGTAGAAAAAATCATCAAAAAGAATGGAAAAATCACAATCAGTATTGAAGCAAGTGCATCACGAGTTCCTTCATCTAAGTTTAAGAGCAACGAAGAGCTTTGTGCTTGGAGAGGTCAAACAGCTCAAGACATGATTGCGAATGAACTTATTGCTAGAGGCTTTAAGCGCGGAACTGATTTCGTATTTACTGATCCAACGAACCTTGTTCAAGGAAAGCAATATGAAAAGGATGCCGTGGCTAACAAGACGATCTACGAGCAATTCCAATACATTAAGATTAAAGTTGAAGGATAGTATCCTAAACATATAAAAATGAGAAACCCTCGGAGACTCCCCTCCGAGGGTTTCTTTTGCTACCCTCCACCGAATTAATCGGTGTGCTACTCTGTACAAGGTGAACGCACTTTATTTCTATTTATTTTTTACAATACCCAACTTCGTCTTAGGTTTGTAAATATTCCCAACAAAAAGTATGAAACTGAACTTAAAAAAACCATTGGCATTTTTCGACCTTGAGACAACAGGCGTGGATGTGGCGAGAGATAGAATTGTGGAGATAGCTGTTGTGAAGGTAATGCCGGATGGCAACGTTCATACTTATCCTGCTCAACCTGGCAAGGAGAATAGAATATTGGTAAATCCTCAAATGCCTATTCCAATTGAATCATCAATGGTTCACGGAATATATGACGCTGATGTAAAAGATGCTCCTACTTTTGAAGAGGTGGCTCCCAAGCTTTTCAAATTCTTAATGGATTGTGATTTGGGTGGTTTCAATTCAAACAAATTTGATATACCATTATTAGCAGAAGAATTTCTTCGCGTGGGAATTGACTTTTCTCTAGCAGATAGAAATCTGATCGATGTTCAGATAATTTATCACATGATGGAGCCACGTACTCTGAAAGCTGCTTACAAGTTCTATTGTGATAAAAGCTTGGAAGACGCTCACGAAGCACTTCCTGATGCAATGGCCACTTATGAAGTCTTCACTGCAATGCTCGACAAATACCAGAACACTAGTATCACTGATAAAAAGGGAAATGAAATTACACCTATTGTAAATGACATGGATAAGATTCATGAATTTACTGAGAGGAAGAAAAAAGTGGACCTTGCGGGACAAATCGTTTACAACGATGCTGGTGAAATTGTTTTCAATTTTGGAAAGTACAAAGGCCGTCAAGTAAAAGAAATATTTGAAGTAGATAAGGGTTACTACGGTTGGATACTTAGTGCTGACTTCCCATTGTATACTAAGAAAGTGCTAACAGATCTTAAGAACGGGACATTTCAATGAGCGGAAAGAAAATTACGGTTCTAGTCTCAAACGATCTGGAGTTTGATCAAAGGGTGGCTAAAGTTTGCTCCACCTTAGAGAACCTTAATTTTCAAATCACTCTTGTAGGGAGAAGACTACCGACTAGTCGAGAATTTACAAGGAACTATACTGTAAAAAGATTCAACTTGTTTTTTACAAAAGGTGCATTGTTCTATGCAGCCTTGAATATTCGGCTATTTTGGTATTTGCTATTTACCAAAACTGATGTGATTTTGGCCAATGATTTAGACACGTTATTACCAGCTTATCTTATTTCTAAAATTAGAGGTAAGGAATTGGTTTACGATAGTCATGAATATTTCACAGAGGCGGAAGGGCTTACTGGTCGCGGATTTCAGAAGAATGTATGGTTGAGAATAGAACGTTTTATTTTCCCCAAATTAAAACGAGTCTATACAGTAAACGAAAGTATCGCTGCTATTTATAGAGATTTGTATAGTGTCAAAGTCGATGTTGTAAGAAATATCCCACGCCTTTCAAAACCACAACCGAATGACCGTTCGGTTTTGAATTTACCTATTGACAAACGCATTGTTATTTTGCAAGGTGCTTATTTGGATCCAGATCGTGGCGGTAAGGAGGCTTTGGAAGCCGTGACTTTTTTGGATAATGTGCTATTAATTATTATTGGATCTGGTCGTGAAATGCCTTTGTTAAAGGAAATGGCTAAGGATTCGGCGTATACTGGTAAAGTTTTAATCTTAGATAAAATGCCAGCCGATCAATTGAGACAATACACCCAAGTGGCTGATTTGGGATTATCCCTAGATAAGCCTTTGCATCTGAATTATACTTTGTCGTTGCCGAACAAACTTTTCGATTACATACATGCTGGTATTCCGGTGGTAGTCTCAGATTTGCCTGAACTTCGTCGGATTGTGAACATTTATAAGGTAGGCTGGTTAGTAGCTGCGGTAGAACCGCGCCAAATCGCACATACTATTCAGGAAGCGTTGACTTCAAATGAATTGGAGGAGAAGAAAGCGAATTGTTTAAAGGCTGCGCAAGAATTGAATTGGGAGAATGAAGAAAAAGTGCTTAAGCGAATATTTTCTTTCTAATAAACTTAAGCGGTACCCAAACACAATTAACCAAATAAAGTAAAAGAGGTAATCGCTTTCTTTTCATTACCAGTTCTTCACGATAAAGTCTCCATGTCACTTGTTTTGATAAGCCAGCTGCCTCACAAATAGCTATTGTTTGATCAAGCTTATAGGTCGACTTCTTTTCACCGTACCACTTAAGATGCAAATCGTAATCTCCGAATATTTTATAGTCGGGATTGAAAAGTTCGCTGTCGAAAAGGCTTGTTCTGTAGAAACACCCTTGTTGGTGGAGAGTGTTTTTTAAATACAGCATTGAGTTGAACGAGCTGCTATGAACCTCAGGGACTGCTTTATTTTGAATATGAATGTTTCGAACATGGCCAAACACAATTGATGTGTCAGGCAAAAAGTGCGCTGCGACATGCGCTAGTATTTCATCAGAAGCGAGCTTGTCGTCGGCACCGAGGACATAAATCACATTTCCTTCAGCGGCTTTGATTCCTTTGTTTACTGCATCGTAAACACCGTTATCCTTCTCTGAAATTACCAAAGAAATATTGGCTTCATTGGCTTTTAAAATGGAGTGGGTTTTATCTGTAGAAAGCCCATCGACAATGATCAGATCTTTGTGAGAATAGGTTTGAGATATTACCGAATCAATCGCCGCTTGCAATGTTGCTTCAGCGTTGAAGCAAGGAATGATCACGGTGAAATGAATGGGTCTATTCATTAATTGACGAATGAGTGAACATCGCTTTCTACCACTGTTCCGTTTTCTACAAGTAATATACGGCTGCTGAATTTTTGCATTGTCGCATAGTCATGTGATGCCATCAAGACCGTAGTTCCAGACTTGCTGATCGCCAAGAGAAGATTCAAGATTTCAAGACTTGTTTGCGGGTCGAGGTTACCTGTTGGTTCATCGGCAAGAATCAGGTGAGGAGTATTGAGGAGCGCTCGAGCTATTGCGATACGCTGCTGCTCACCACCGCTCAATTGATGGGGCATATTTCCGCCCTTACCGTCCAATCCTACCAGGTCAAGGACGCTAGACATGCGACTTTCCATCGCTTTCTTGTCGTTCCAGCCCGTTGCGCGGAGCACAAATTCCAAATTATCATTTACCGAGCGATCTGTAAGAAGTTCGAAATCTTGGAATATGATTCCGAGCTTTCTGCGAAGAAAAGGTACTTGCGATCTTTTGATATTATGCAAATCATACCCGCAGCAGTGCCCCGTGCCTCCTGTAAGAGGAAGGTCTGCATAGAGAGATTTGAGCAAACTACTTTTACCAGTACCTGTGCGTCCGATGAGGTAGATGAATTCACCGCTGTGAACCTCGAGATTGACATCTTTTAGAACAACATTTTCACGTTGTTGAATTTGTGCATTCTCGAGTTTTATTACTATTTCTGAATTTGACATCGCTCTGCGTATTATGGCTACAAGTTACATTTTGAAAAAATAGATATCCTAGTGCTTTCCGAAGATTATCAACACATTTAGTTGAAGTATAGACGGAACGCTAGAATGTCTCTTTTAACGCTAGAAATGTTATTGGTGTAATAATCGTCGTCAGTTGAAAGAATAAGATTTGAAAGCCCCAAGCTATATGCGAGTTCCATGCGCATCGAGGTATTTTTAAGTGGGATTTTTTTGGAAATAGCAAAGTCTATATTGAATCCAACTTGATTTGTTTCGGGATGGGCACTATTGAATAAAGGCAACGGGAAAATGGCTCTAGGTCCGACACCAAATGAGAATGGATATTTTTTTTGAAAATGGTACATCGCCATGAACGGAACTTCAATTGTTACAGGAAATACATAGCCTTCTTCTTTGTTCTGTTCTCCGGTATTGTATTCGATAAAGGTTTGCAGGAAGTTGACTTCCGAAGCGAGTCGAAAAGAATATTCTGGTTGTCCAAATTCATAGAACAACGCTGCGCACATTCCAATGGCTGATTTGGGAGATGCAGTTATCACTTTATCTGAACCAGGCATGAATTGAGAAACTTTATCCATTTTCAAATGGCCATAAACAAAGCCAGCAGACAGACCGAATCCATCAGCCGATGCTTGATTACTTTTTTTGGTGGCAGTGCTATCTTGTGCAATAGATACTAAGCTGAAAATAGCGTAGATTGTAAGGAGTAAAATCTTTTTCATATTCAAAAAAAAAGCCGCCCCGCGATACACGGGACGGCTTGCAATATCTGAAAAATATCTTTCTTATTTGAAGAGCGAATCGTCAAGTTTTACATTGATATCATACGATTCGGTTAATATTTCGAAAGTTTGTCCTGCGGCAGTCTGAGCGGTCTTGCCAGGAACCTTAATTCCTCCAAATTCTTTGTAATCTGAAAGAATGGTTTCTGTAGTAACAGTCTGACCATCTTGTTGTGTTGTGCTAACTGACTTAACTTTAAGTCCTGTTGCAACACTATAGTAGTCAGTTGAAACATCACCATTTGCTTCTTTAAGCTCGATAACATAAACATCTTGACCGTCGATGGCGTCGATTCCTTTTAAATCAGCTGTGATGCCGTAGTCTGCATAGTGCAACTCAATCATCAAGTCCAATTGTTGTTTTGATTCCTTCAACTCATCTTCAGTCATGTCAATTTTTTGACCCATCTGTGCTTGATAGCCCGTCTTGCCATCATAAACTTGCTTCATCATTTCCATCTCGCCCATTTTAATGCTCATGAACAATTTGGAGTTGTCCTTCATTTTTGTAGTCATCTCCAAGCTCATGCCTTGCATCAAGAATTTGCCTTTTTGGTCGAAAGACTTAACCGCTGCCAATTTTTCTTTTCCACCAATTGCTTTGATGTAGCCTTCCAAAACAGAAGTAGTTGTAACACCAGCAGGAACTGGTCTCATTTCTGAGAACGGTGTTCCGTCAGGATTGTAAACATCTACTTTTCCAGAAGCAGCAAACATTGAAAGTTTGCCAATAATATCTTTATTTCCTACAACTGTGATGTATGCGTTGTTTGGCTTAATCAATCTTTTCGCCATTGCTTGAACATCGGCAGCAGTTACTGCATTTAGTTTTTGCAAATACGTTTCATAGTAGTCTTTTGGAAGACCATATTTTTCGATGTTGTAAGCGAAGTTTGCTACAGTTTGAGGACGCTCTAATGAACGAGCAAAACTACCAGTCATGATGTTCTTGATAGTTTGAAGAGTGCTATCCGCGATTGGTTCGTTTACAAGACGGTCCATCTCGAATAGAAACTGAACAATAGAACTATCAGTTACTTCATTTCTAACGCTAGCGCCCGCACTGAAATAACCAACGAATTCATCGCTGCTAATTTCAGAATATGCACCATAAGTATATGCTTTGTCCTCGCGAAGATTTTGCATCAAACGCGCTTGGAATCCGCTACCACCTAGTACGTTGTTCAACACGTTTGCAACGATGTTGTCTTGTGTACCTGGTTTCAAGTCGATAGGATAAGTAATGTCAATTACAGATTGAACTGCTCCAGTAAGTGGAACGAAGGCAACTTGATTTCCTTTTGGAGCTTGTGGTGTTTTGAATTTAGCATTCGTAACATTGGCACGCTGCCAAGAACCGAAATATTTGTTTGCTTGTGCTTTTGCTTGCTCTGCAGTGATGTCACCAACTATAACAAGGTAAGCGACGTTTGGACGGAAATACTTTTTATAATATGACTCCAAATCTGCACGCGTAATTTTATCAATTGTTGCTTCAGATTGGAACTCACCATAAGGATGGTCTGCACCATACTTAAGGATATTTCCAATTTTGCCACTAATTGAATTTGGGTCAGTTTTCTCACTCACCAAACCAGATTTAGTTTGAACGATTACTTTATCCAATTCTTCTTGAGGGAAAGTTGGGTTAAGCAATACATCCGACATCAAGCTCAAGAATTCTTCGCTGTGTTTAGTCAAACAATTACCAAAGATGTTTTTAGCAGAAGTTGAGAATGACGCTCCAAGATAATCTACTTGTTCGTCGATTTGAGCTTTAGATTTAGTAGTTGTACCAGCGCTCATCAAGTCACCAGCAATAGAAACATAACCAGCTTTATCACCTTCCAAAATTGGATCAGTGTCTAAGTTGATTGAATAAGATACGCGTGGTAGCTTATGGTTTTCTACAACAATAACTTTAAGTCCGTTTTCAAGTTCAAACAATTGGTATTGTCCGATTTGAATTTTTGGAGCTGGTCCAGCCGCTGGAACGATCGAGCGGTCAACCTGAATTTCTTTTCCTTTACAACCTGCTGCTATAATTACAACTGCAGTCAGGAGGGTATATATAATGCGTTTCATTTCTTTTATTCCTTTTGAAGTTGTGAATTATTTAGCGCTTTCAGCTTCTTGTTTTTGCAAGAAGTAAACTACAACTCTGTTATCCTTGTTGTAATATTTTTTTGCAGCATTTTGAATGTCTTCACGAGTAACCGCAAGATATTTTTT
>JBJOKO010000083.1:0-9484 GCA_046046035.1 Bacteroidota bacterium
TTCGATCCATTTCTCCGGCAACGTACACGTTGCCCGAATTGTCTGTTTTCACCTTCCGCGCCTCGCCGAAATTCCATGAAAGAGAGGACGATTGCCGACGTTCCCATTGTAGTCCTCCAGATGGATTATACTTGATTGTTGTGAAATCTTTTCCACCCGCGGTCTTTGCACTATATCCGGCAACACAAACATTTCCTGAGTTGTCTAGGGCTAAGGAATTCGCGCAATCATCTTTATTATCTCCATTAAAAGTAGCAGACCACTGTAAAGCAAGCGCATTGGAAAGTTTCAAAGTTCTGATGTCACATGTCACATTGTTTTGATATACGTTCCCCGTTAAGAAAATAGATCCAGATCCATCTATTGACATTGCCGTTGCACGATCCCAACCATTACCAGAGTTAATCGTATGTCGAAATGATGCTGTTTGTGTTCCATTTGAGTTGTATTTAACTACAAAAATATCGGCACCGAGAATTGAGTTGCCACTACCACCGGCGACGAAAATATTTCCGCTGCCGTCAAGGACTATTCCGCAAGGAACATCTGGCATTCCAAGATAATTATATCTTGACGCCCATTGTTGGCTACCCGCCGCGTTGTATTTGATTGTTGCGTAATCGAGATTGAACTGGTTGCCTGTTCCTTTGCTCGCACCAGTGACGAAGACCTCACCTGAGGTATTTACCGCAATTCCTGCAACTACATCGTAGCCATTGCCAGGACCGTTATATACTTTCGACCACAGCAAGACACCTGAGGATGTATACTTCAAGACGAGAAAATCGTAACCCGTAATAGAGGAGCCATAGGTTGCACCACCTATATATACATGACCGAATGCGTCAGTTGTAACGCACGTACCGTAATCTGAACCATTTCCGCTGCCATTGAACGTCTGCGTCCACGCTGGAGTTCCATCAGGATTCCTTACTACGGTTAAAGTATTATTTTGTTGATTTTGCACTTTTGTATTTCCGGTCATAACTAAGCGACCAGCGGGATCAATGACTGTTTGGACGATGTCAATTGTGTCAGGACTAGAACAAACAGCGTCCCATACTTTATTGACGAGCGTTTGGCCTGATACATGAAGGGAAACTATTCCGATCAGTGACGTAATTAATATTCTTTTCATAGTTTGAGAGTTCAAATTTATTATATCGCTTTGCGGGATGAATTAGCTGCTCATCCAACTCTGCCAAGGTTTTTTTAGAGCTTTATTCTGAAATAATAATCCGCTCTGAATATTCCGGAATTCCGTTAATCATCATTCTAAACAAGTAAGTACCCGTAGCCAATTCGCCAACGCTAATTTGTTTCTGCTGGCTACCTCCCGGTAAATTTTCCATTTTCAAAAGTGATCCCGTGATAGAATAGATTTCATAGGTTACTCTATCGGTCTCTTCAACCACATAGTTAATCGAAAAGTTCCCGTTACTTGGGTTTGGATACAGATCGAATTCATTAGGCGTACTTTGTGTTGCCTCAGCGTTCATCTGTCGTGCCGTGTTAAATGGGATCGGGTCAATCACTTCTTGAAACGAAACTTCAAAAATCGCTTTGATCAAGGCTTGGGCGGCAACATACGCACGATCTGTCGTGTCACGCGAAATATTGAATACTTCTGTAGAATCACTGGAGTATAACGGATCCTTTATTGATTGATATCCGTTGTACGATTGTTCTAAGCGGATTAGGATTGAAAGCAACTTACATTCATTGTCCAATGTACCGCCCATTTCTGTCTGTATTGTATCCAAAGTAAGACTTGCATCAGTAAAATTCTTGGCAGTTACTTGCGCAGAAGCCAATTTACATTTGTGTTCAATTGTCGTCCCGTACAGTTTAAGTACAGCTTGCACACTGTCTAGTCCATTGGAAATAGTCGTGTCGGTCAAGTACGTTCTAATCATTCCGTCAATCGCCATGTCCTTATTAAATTCATTCATTGCGATTTGCCCGTATAAAGCATCCAGCGGCGAAACGCCATTTTGAACAGCTTCAATTTCATTTCTTATTCCACTTGGCAATGTACTCGCGATTTGTGAATATGCATCTAAGACAGGTTGACGCAAAGGTGAATTAGCCAGAAGGACTAGTTTCAGATTGCCGGGTGAATTCCCGCTCCTGTTGATATAAGCAATCAATACATCGTCGGATAAATATGGTGAAGAAGTAAGAAGTAAATTCTTTAGGTTTCCACCGGACATGTTGCTATTTATAGCATTCATCAGAGTTGTTGTAGAACCGCCATCAACTTCCGAAGTTAACTGCGCGATCTGACTATTCGCAGACTGGATTGCTACGCGGTGACAGTTGATGCAATCAGTTATTAAGCTTGGGCAATCCGGATTTGTATTGTTGTTTGTTACTCCTACGTTAGTGGAAATCAAAGTAGGTTGATAACCAGCAATCGGCAACGGATAAGTGTAATTCACCGCAGGAACAATTGGATCCATATAAAATTCCCAATTCGACTGACTGAACATATTGTTTGCAGCACATGTACCACATCCGTTATTGAAGTATCCTTGGTGGTAATCAATACAACCGTTGGGTACTACAATATCATAACCTTCTATTGCCTGATAGTCGAACGTGTTGCACTTAAATTGCAAACCGTAGTCGTTTGGGGGGTCATTCGGATTGTTGGTTTGTGTATGACAATTGGTTCTCTGAGCTTGAGTGCCAATATATATTTCATGAAAAGTATTTCGATAAATCAAATTTGAATATTGACCAGAATTACTTACCACAATCCCGTAAGTTCCATCGCGAACTGTAGAGTTGGGGAATACTTGACTATAGCCAAATTCATTCGCTTCAACTTGATAGGCCGTGCTATTATTCAGGTATATACCGTAAGATCCACCAGGTGTGAACTGAGATGGATATTCAAGAACTTCGAATTTGTTGTTTGTAATTACCCCGTAATTGACAAAATTGGTTAGTATTCCGCGATAGTTGCCAATGAAATCCGCCTGATCAATTTTGAACGTATTGATTGTTGATGATAACCAAGATTGAACACCGTACGCTAGATTCTTAAATGTATTCCTTTGTACTTGAGTGCAGGCTAGGTTGGCACAGACTGGCAACACCTGAAATCCGGAGCCAAAACTGTAAATTCCCATTCCGTTACCCGGAATGTCTAGGACTGATTGTACGGTTCTCGTATTCTCAAAATTATTCCCCATAAAAAAGATACCTTCTACTCCATATAATCCGACGAATGCCATAAACTGAACTGTTGGATCATTTAATGTAGCACTTGTTGTCAAGAACTGACATTTAGTGAAACGGCTGTAATTGTGCATTACATTATTCACATCGGTGTAAAATGTTAAAACTGCTGCCATCCGGTTGTTGCGTAATGTACTGTTTGCGGCGATGATGATTCCTCCAGATGAATTAGGGTCAATAGTCTGATTCGGGTATGACGCCGTCGATTTTCCAGTGATAGCTCCGAAGTATGCGTTTTCAATAAATGAATTATTTTGAACACTCAACCATCCTTGGCGACTGTTAGCCCACGTGCCCTGGGTTTGATTCTTGTCGCCATGCACCTCGATCCCTTCCCACATCCCAACTCCACAATTATCGTATGAAGTGAATGTTGAATTGTTGAGGGTTAGTTTCGCTCCACGAAGTGCAGAAGTACCCTTTTCGATTACAACGCGAGCGCCAGGAAGTTGATTAGGCGAAGTTGTACGAGGGGCGAACTTGAACGTCATGCCTGATATGATAATTGTATACCCGGCTGGTACTTTCAATTCATTTCTAATCGTTACCGTTCCAACCGGGTTGGATGCAGTACCGCCAAATGGATTGTTCGTTGGTGTCCAAGTTTGATTTACTGCACTGAAATTGAAGGATGAAGGAGTAATCGGTAAGCTGGTTCCGGCAGCGTAATAATCAATTGTAAAATTAGTGTTGGAAACGCAGCATTGTAGCGATTGATTAAAATGCAGCATGTAGTCCTCTCCGTCGCGTTGATCGGGTAGTTGACGTAAAGATTGGTTGCCGAATTGATTCAAGGACGAATGCAGAACGGGTACACTGATGTTGTTGTTATTGTAGTTAATAACCCAATTTGTAATAGAAGGATTGTCAGGAAATAAAAGAGCTGAAATGAAACCTCCAGAGCTGGCGAAAAAGAGCGCATCTGAACTATTGAAAGATCGTTCTATTTGTGTAATTGAGTAATCTGTGAAATCAGAAACTACTCCTGGATTAAGAGTTGTAATTATTGATGTATTGAGATCCAAATATTGAATAGGATTTGCTCCGGTATGTGTCATATAGAGGTAACGTCCGCTTGGCGAAAATTCAAGACCTTTCGGAATCTGTGATGGATACGAAAGAGGAATGTCAATGGATGAAATTAAATCGCCGTTCGCATCTAAATCACAAACTCTAATCTTATAACAACAATTTGATTCAATCCAAGGATAAGCCAAACGATAAGAAACGCCACCAGAACAAGTATTACATTTCGTTAATTCCATTTCTGATCGCGTACTGTTATTAAGTAGCTCTGCTGGAATATAACTTACTACATTCTGAAATATCGGGCCGGTACTCGAAGCGTTGCTGTTAATAATGAACTTTCGTACTCCTGAATGAGCATGTACATAAAGCATACGCGTTCCATTAGACAATTCTTCTGATATGGCCATATCCATCGTATTCCAATATTGATCTGATGGCAGAACGTTAGTTGAAATCGGCTGGTTCCCATAATAAGTTGAAAATTGCTGTTGATTGTCAAACTCAATAACTACCCAGGTCAGCATTGCCGCAGTTCCGATGAAGTTGTCATCGACATCCGCTGCCAGAACCATCCATTGATTACATTGCCCTGGGACTGGAAAGATTAAACACTCTGTTGCGCCTTCGGCTAAAAATGTTTGACCACCTGCCAATTCGAGAATGTATGAACCATTCTTATCATAAATAACACCGTCTACAACAAAAAAGAGCAAATCGCCGTTGGAGCTGTGTGCTGCATTGTGTGAATAAGCCGCACCTTGACCAGCGTAATCTAAACCGCTTCCTGGTGCGGGCAAACTAACTTGCGAGGATAAATTCGGATTAAACTTTACATAGTGCGGAGGTAAAGTCCACAGTCGGGACTGAGCTTGACTCAGTAGTTGACCTCCAATAATTGAGACCAGCGTCAACGTCATCAAAATTCGGGAGAGATTCTTTTTCATGGGTTTCAAGATGTTTGTTGTTACTGTACGATAAAGAGTTTTGAAGATCTTGTTTGCTCATCGGCATAGATTACTGTGCAAACGTAGACGCCCGCATTTAGTACCTCGGCATTGAGTTCAGCGTAACGATTGTTCGAAGTAATTTCTAAAATTATATTTCCAGCAATATCAAGAACCTGAATCAGGCATTCATTTCCATCCCATTGAGGTCCTAAGTCAATTTTCGCTGCGTTGACTACGGGGTTCGGGTATATTGTTAGATCGAAAACAGATGTAACATGTGTTTCATTTATACCTGTAACCGCAAAACCAGTACTGTCAGTGCGTACAACATAAATTCCACTCCCATCGCCCCAGCTTGATTCCATGCCACAAATCAGAAATCCATTGTCACTTGTAGCGATAACTGCACTTGCCAAATCATTATTAATACCACCAAAAGAAGTGCTCCATTGTAGCACCCCGAGACTATTAGTTTTTACGAGAAGTGCATCGCCATTTCCAGATGATCCCGTACCTCCTGTAAGAATGAAACCATTGTCGTCAGTTTCAAATCCACCGCCACTTCCGGTTTCCGTGCCGCTAATACTTAACACCCTCGTCCATAGTGTATCTCCAAAATTGTCGGTCTTGATAAGGAGGACTCCCGTGGTCGAATTGTTAATGTCCCACGCTGTACCACAAATAAAGTATCCACCGTCATTTGTTTCCTGTACGCAACGGGTTCTATTAAGTATGTAATTCAGTCCTGTCGGGTTCTCAAGTTCTTTGCACCATAAAGTATCTAATAATCCATCAGTTCTTACCAGCAGAATTGAATTGTCATTTCCCGAAGGATTTATTGTTCCCGCCAGAACATAACCACCATCTGACGTAGGGCTGATTCCTCCGGAAATTACACCTGAATTGCGTTTGACGCGTCGTGACCAAAGCGTATCACCAAAATCATTTAACTTCAATAACTGAAGAGCCCAGTTGCTATCAATATCATCTACATAATCACACAACAGCACATATCCGCTGTCTGGCGCCTCGATTATATCTGCACCAACCATCGCATTTTGGCCACTCACAATATATTTCTTCGTCCAAGCGGTATCGCCGAGTGAATTGGCTTTGAGGACGTACACTGAGTAATTGCCGTTAACATCCGAATGCAATCCGGTGGCGATTAGTCCGCTATCGGAGGTTTCGCTTACTGAATAAGCCCAAGTTTGAGTATTCGGTGCACCGATGGATTTATACCATATAGTTTGACCCATCGAGTCAATTTTCATCAGCAACAAATTGACTGTATTAATGTTGATCCCTTGTCTTCCTGCGACGACGAATCCACCGTCGAAAGTAGGTGTCACTGAATACCCGAATTCTGAAAAGTTGCCACCTGGATCATAGTAGTTCTCGAACGTGTTCTGTGAATTAACACTGGAAGAAATGCACGAAATAGTTACGATTGTAATGAACAATCTGAATTTGAACAATTGCTTCCCTGATTTAATACTGATTGCCATTAATAAATATCTAGATTTAGTCTTCTACGATCCAATCAGCTTCCTTTTATGCATTAACAAATTGAATTCGCTAAAGCAATGTAATGCAACTGTACTAGTTTTGCAACTAAAGTTTTAGTATGGTTTAACACGTCTGAAAATCTATGGATGGCTAGGTGTAGTAGCTAAATCAGCTTTTGAATTTGTCTGGTTGAATTGTTCGCGTTCATAGTGAAAATTAGGGCAAAATGAACTTATCCTGAATGATTGAGCCGTCACATTTTAGTAATAGCTACTTTTCAGAAACATGATTTTCGTCATCGAACCCAAGGTTGGTTCAATAACAATCAACAGATCGCATAGTGTTAATGAATAATTACAAAAAGTTAAGTTTCTCTGAGGTCTTTCCTTATCGTCACTTACCAATACACAAAAGCCCCTCCGTTTCCGAAGAGGCTCAGTCGTAATCCAGAGGGTCCTGCTGAATTACTGAAATACCAAACGGCATTTCCTGTGTTAACCGCGCGCAAGATAGATCATCCGTTCTTTGCGGTGAAATAATTTTGCAGTTTCTCTTTGATCATCTTGAATTCCTTGCTGCGCTCTGTCTTCTGAACGAATTTGGAAATTACTGCCTGATCTTTTTCGGTTTGCTTAATGCCGCTCTTTCGCAATTGAATAAAGTCAAGGAAGAGATCAATGAACTGGTCTTTGTATTTCACAAACGCTTTGTGCTCTTCGGCAGTCAAGTCAAGACCTTTGATTTTATCGAGCAAGGAATCAAATCCCTCTTTTCGTTTCAGGCGGTAATACGCATCTACAATTCGCGGGTCAATCGTAATCTTACTGTACGTCCCAGGCGTTTGTAATGTGAAATGCGGATTCAGCGTGCTGAACGGATCACTCTTTGCTTCAAATTTCAAATAGGCGATCAGCAGCATTCCGAATGAGCTCAAGCCGAACGAGCGCTTATTCTTGTCATCAGTACGCAGTAGAATTCCCCATTCGCGAAGTGTATTGGTGCAAAGGCGAAGATTTGTTTTGCAGCGCGTGACACCTGTTCCGGTGAGTACAATATCGGGATAGTTGAGTTTGTCTTTTATGGAATTGAAAAAGGAATTGATCAGCCCGATCAACTGTGCACCTTCTTTGTAGTGATCGAACAACCAGAACAAATACGGATATTGATAATCCAGCGGACGGTGAAATTGTGATGGGTCACAATAATCAAAACTGCCTACCACATTGGGAGAGCTCAACGTGTGATCAAACTGCACCTGCGAATCAAAATCATGTCGCAGATTGTGTACATGTTCTTCAAGTTCATAAAATGCTTTCCAGAGCGAAATATTGTACTCTCCCCGAACGTGACCGTGTTTTACTTGCGAGTGAAAATATTCCTTGAGTTGTTTCTTCAACTCTTCGGGCAGGGCTTGTTTGTGATTTTCCATAAATAAGTCGGCGTGGGACACTGTTCAGCTCATACAGAAGGTGCGACCAAGCGACCCCGATAAGAAGCGAAACAAGCCCACGCCTTGCGTGAGCATCAGTTTCACTCTCCTATCGTAGAAATCTTGGTCGCTTTTCTGTACGGAGATTAGACTAATGCAGTATCTATGAATGTATGTCTCTCTTTTCTAAGTTTTTAGCAATGATATTTACTCAAAAATAGGAAATGATTTCTCCGCATTCACTAATGAAGGCGTGGAAATATTTTCAAGTGTTGAAAACTAGCCGTTTGTAAACGGATAATTTGAAACGAATTGCTTAAAATTCGCCAATTCCGCATTACATTTAAGCAACACAAGTACTTAAGAGTTTATGAATGTTGTTTCCTTTCGCGAAAAAGCGAATTTTATCTGGTCTGTTGCTGACCTGTTGCGTGGCGATTACAAGCAAGCTGAATATGGCAAGGTCATTCTTCCCTTGACAATTTTGCGTCGTCTGGATTGTTTGTTAGAGAAGAAGAAACCGAAAGTGCTTGCGGTGTATGCTGAACACAAAAAGAAAAGCGATCAGATTCTGGATCAGCTTCTCAATAAAGCAAGCGGTTACAAATTTCACAACCGAAGCAAATTCGATTTCGCAAAACTCGCTGACGATCCGGACGGAATCGCGAAGAACCTGCGCAACTACATCAATGGTTATTCTTCCAGCGTGCGTGAGATATTCGAGAACTTCAATTTTGAAGACCAGATTGAGCGCCTGGACAAAGCTGATTTGCTGTTCCTCGTCATTAAAAAATTCTCCGAGATTGATCTGACGAATGTCGAGAGCATGGAGATGGGTTACATCTTCGAAGAGCTCATCCGGAAGTTCGCGGAAGTTTCAAATGAAACTGCCGGGGAACATTTCACGCCTCGTGAAGTGATCAAGTTACTCGTGAATCTGTTGTTCATCAATGATGCAGATGTTCTCAGCAAAAAAGGAGCGATTAGAACACTATATGATCCAACATCGGGCACCGGTGGAATGTTGTCTGCTGGTGAAACCTACATCAATGAACTGAATCCGGATGCGCGACTGCTCGTATTCGGACAAGAGCTAAATCCGGAATCATACGCGATCTGCAAAGCGGATATGCTCATCAAAGGACAAGATCCTTCCAACATTCGCGGACCGAAGAATACGCTCTCTGAAGATCAATTCTCCAGCGAACATTTCGACTACATGCTTTCGAATCCTCCATTTGGTGTGGACTGGAAGAAAGCTGAGAAAGTAATTAAAGATGAACATGCGAAGCGTGGTTTTGGCGGACGTTTCGGCGCGGGACTT
>JBJOKO010000084.1:0-9468 GCA_046046035.1 Bacteroidota bacterium
TGTTGTATTTAGAATTCGCGAATAGACAAGTTGTATACCCGCGAAGAATATCAATGCATGGATTATGCGAAGTGCTACAACCGGATTAGCACCTAGTGAGGCTATTAGAGCTCCCAAATAATAAAACAAGGGAAATTCACTTGCGGCATTTCCATTCTCGCTGTATAGATTGAAATTCGCGGGTTCCAAAAATGAATTGTCAAAATACAAATAGTTCAGAAGGAATGAAAAACTATCAGATTGACGCACGAAGTGCACTCCATTTGGTAAGTTATCAAATTGGGAGAAATAACCCAAGATCAATAAAACAATACCCAACAGCGGTAGAAAGAGTAAATGCTGGAGAAATCTTTTCAATTTTATTGCTCCAATATTTTACTAATATCCGGCTTGAAGTAGCGGTCTGATTTCATCACTTTGCCGTCTTCACGATAAATGGGTTTTCCATTTTCATCCAACTTGCTCATATTACTTCGATGAATTTCGGTGAAAACTTCAGCAATTTTTGATTGCAAACCATGTGCGTTTAATGTTCCACAAAGGATGTACAACATGTCGCCAAGAGCATCTGCTATTTCAACTAAATCTCCATTCTTAGCTGCTTCCAAGTATTCTTCATTCTCTTCCTTCATCAAATTGAAGCGAAGAGTATATTCTTTTTCTGTGAGAACTGCCGTTGGTTCAAATCGGTTTGGAATACCAAACGCTTCGTGAAATTCTCCTACAGAATCAATGGTCTCAATCAGTTTCATCTTTTTTCTTTTTCTTTAATAAAACGCCAATTTTATTTTATCCAAACAATGGAATTGCCTTCACCGTCGAATCCATTTTCCTCAAACAAAGGATTGTCTATGTCTCGAATCCAACTTCCGTCGACATTGAATTTGTATATGGTTTTTCCAGGCGAAAGATAAAATGGAAGCTCCCAGTGATCACCAACTTTTTTCATAGCAAACGACGTAAGCGACCAATTGGAGAAGTTACCAGTAACCAATACATTTTTCGCATCTAGATATCCGTATAAAAGGAACTTGTGATTTGGTGAAACCACGAAATAATGATCTTGTTGATCCTGTATATCAGACGCGCAAACTGGAGCTGTTGGATCCAAGGTCCAAGTGCCATCAACGATGAACTTGTATTTGTAAAAACCTTTTTTTAATTGCATGGTCGTCTGCCATCCTTCGGCTGTTTTAGTCATAACCAAATTCTGCTCATTCCAATCATTAAATGATCCTGCGAGGATTACCTTCTTTGCAGTGAAATGACCATGCAATGTAATGGTAACTGTTTCGCGATATCCAATGTCCAATATGCTGTTGTAAGTACCGTGTTCATTGAGGACTTTGTTGGGGTTATTCGGGTCTTCTCCCCATTTGCCGTCTACAATGAATTTATATTCATACAGATTCTCGGGGAGGAATAACGAAGCTTTCCAAACGCCATTATCCAAAGTCATTTTGATTTCTTTTTCGTTCCAATTATTGAACGAGCCAGTAAGTATCACTTTGGAATTAGTGCTAGGACCTACAAGTTTGAACGTGTAGTTTGGTTTGAAATATACAGAGTTGTAATCACCGCAGTGGTCGTCTAAAATCAGCGTGTTTCGCAAATCTCTCGTCCATTTTCCATCGATAATGAATTTATATTCATGTCGGCCAGGACGAAGCTTCACATCTACTACCCATTCACCATTCACTTGTTTCATTTGTTCACCTGAAGTACTCCAATTGTTGAATGTGCCACTAAGTAAAACGGTTTGTGCATTCTTATTCCCCCCGAGAGTAAACCTGGTAATACTATCATTGAGTTCGATAATAGCATTTGAAGAAATTTGGTTGAATCCGAAATATTCATCCGTGAAAACATTGGTTCCTGATTGGTCTGTATTGATAGACCAAGGCATCTCAAACCAATCGAAACCACTGGGTTTGTCGAGGTCTTTTTTTAATTCGTAGAATTTTCTTTTTTTCTTACTAATTACCCAACCTTCGTAATAAAGTGGACCTATGTTTTGGTGATTGAAAAGAGAATCCATATTCAATTCACGCATGTCATAAACTCTGAAAATACTATCGGCCTCTGCATCCGTCCAATTGCGGTAAACACGCATGGTGATTTTCCCCTTATTGATTTTGCAAAGGTCTTTCTGAGCGGTGAGTTGTGCACTGCCAAGGAATATGAATAATATGAGTAGTAAGGCTCGGAACATCAGGATTATTCGGATTTATAAAGGTAGAGAGAAAATTCTTTGGTGACGAAGTTGATTGAGAATGTGCCTTGCGAAAGGAAGTTATATCCCAATATTCCGTCTATAAAAATGCTGCACGTTTCGTTGAGTTCAGCCATGTTGGTCATCAAGGTCTGTTGCATCGGGAAGTCCATTTCGCCGACATTGATTTCTGAGAATACTCCTAGGATTACTTCTTGAGAACCTGTGGATCCAGACATTTTCACACGTCGAACAACGGAGAATTCTTTGAGTATTTTTTTCTTCGCTAATGCATCTACCACATTGGTTTCCGCGCCAGTGTCAAGTATCCAGTTCATGGATTGTCCAGCAACAGAAACCGGCATGAATATTTTACTATCACAAAGTTTGAATTTCATTGTGATATCAGGTGTTGTATCTCTTTCGAAGCCTTGAGAAGTGCTATCTATTTTAGCGATAGGATTACCTCTTTCATCTAGTTTATAAATGATCAATTGATTCGTAAGAATGTCGATTTTTATGCAGAGCGAGGTGAAAAAATTGCACCCAATCAATCCGAGAATTTTGATTTTCTTGCTGTTCTCTAGTTGTGTCAAACTGGTTATATCCGCATCAACATTTTCATAAAAGAGTTTACCGAAACTGACCTTTTGTATTGCACATCTGCTGGCTTGAGTTGTCCCGTTGTTTACTCCAGCATTTTGGACAGTTTGGTTGGTTTCGTATTTTCTGAAATAGGTTCTGTTCAGCACTAGGTAAGGCGCTCCTGTATCAATAATAAAATCACCCTTAATACTGTCAATCGTCGCCTCTATCAATAATAGATTGCCTGCGCGTTTGAGTGGAATGACGAGTTTTGTCCATTCTCCTTTGGGTTGTGGGTCGGTCGCGAAAAGTCCTGTGAGATCAACAGCGGTTGATTCAATAGAAATACAAAAAGTAAGAATGAGGACGATAATCCACCGCATTCAACAAATGTAACAAAGAGCCGAGGGGTGGGCGAGAGGACTAACGGTTTTTTATTGCACAGAAATCCAATCCAAAAAAGAAACGCTCACGAAGGAAGGAATTGCTCTTCCATTTCGCTTGTTCTTTTTCTATTAAAGCTTTTGGATTTCCTTTGAAAAGAAAGGGAGGGTAAAGTCTTACATAGTGCAAAGTCTCAGCGGGCATTGCAAATCCTGCCTTTTCAAATAGCGACTTCCATGCTGAATATGGACGAATGTTCTCGTTGCCTAGAAGAATTGTTTTTCCAAGTCGTTCATCGTGGTAATTGATGATTCGCTTGTTGCCACGTTGCATATAGAGCTTTGTTGACTGAATCCAGTTGTTACCATTTTCTTCCACGGCAATCACCTTGCCTCCTGGAACCAAGGCTGACTTGATGATTTGCAATGCTTCATCAATAGGTTCTGTGTGGTGCAAAGTGTCTTGAACAACTACCGCAGCGAAGCTTTCAGGTGTTGCGTTGGAATCGTAGAGGTTTTCATAGTCGAATGTAAAACCGCTGATATCTCCAATTTTCGACCAGTAGTTGAGACGTTGAGGAATTTCGTTGAAATAGTACTCGAGAGTAGAACCGTGTACTTTATATCCATTCAATGCGAGAAAAATAGCTGTAGTTCCGTAACCGCAACCGATGTCCCAAACGGGACCCTTTACATCATGCATTTGATCAGCGATGTATTGAAGGCGCTGAACATAATAAGCTTTGCGGAACTCGTAGGTCTTTGGGTCGTTGAGAAAACGATAGTACCCCTTAAGCACCGGATGGGACTCCAGTTCTTTAAGTAGGTGTTCAAAGAATTGCTCGACGGTCAATTTCATAATCGGGCGGCGAAGATAGTAACTAACGACTAACGACCAACGACTAGTGACCGGTGACTAGTGACTAGTGACTGACTACTGGTTACTGGTTACTGACTACTGGTTACTGACTACTGGTTACTAATTACTTTCTACCTATTACCTACAACTTACTACTTACTACCAGCGAACAGCCTACAGCCTACGGCTTATAGCTTACAGCTTACAGCTTACAGCTTACTGCTTAAAGCCAACAGCCAACAGCCAATAGCCAACAGCCAACAGCCGTTTCAAAAAAAATGTAAAAACTTTCAATCAAAATGCAACATTTATTTCTCTGGCCTCGTTTGAAAGGTATATTCTCGCTTCTCATAGAGAATTTGGTTTTGGTTAAGGAATAGAAACGTGCCCTTCAACGGAAGGGCATTTTCTTTTTCTATAAGTTCCAAAACCGTTCGTGAATTATTTCCAGAATTCTGCTGGATTGTAGATGTTATAGGTGATCCAAGTATTTGTCTTCGCCTCATTTTGCTCCTCGGATATTAGAGGAAGCACCTTGAAATAGTCCGCAGGCATGAGTCTAACGTATTTAAAGATCCGGCCTTCTTCTCTTGTTTCCATGTTGTATTGGCTAACAACCGGGCATTCGAGCATATAAAGGTTTTTCGCCATGTATTGGTAGATGTAATAGTCGATAGTGGTGGAAATACGGTTCCAATTGGCTTCTGGATTGAGTATGAGAGTTGAGCCGTTGCTGATTTTTTCTCTTACCTCTTGAATACTTTGCATGGTCCCTTTTTCATCCATCAAATAGGCATCGTTGGTTGGGTCGAGCCATACCCATTTGTTTAATTCATCAATCCAAACAGTATTGATAACGTGGCAATCGGGGTCGATGCCGAGACTGTCTTTTGGATAACAAGTAACAATGCGGGATTTGAAGCCCATGGATAAATAACATTCGTTGAGCACAGTGGCAAGTCCGCGACAATTGAGTCCGCGATGGCCGCTTTTACATTCTGCAATCATGCTCATGGCGTTTTTCACCGCGGGATTGTCGTGCTGACCATCATGAGGAATGAGGTAGTGAATCCAATGCAGAAGGTTGATCACTTGGAATTGTTGGGTGCCCTTGCCAGCAATACTATCTAGGTTAAATGCGCTTCTGAGTTCTACCAGATTTTCATCTTCAAACGACATGTAGCGGAATTCAGGCATGTCGTAGTACTCGTCGGTTTTGTATTCTTGGGCATTTCGAAGAATGAATTGATAATCCCCTACGGATTGAAGCATTTTCATTGTTTCAATAAATCCTGGTTCGTTGCGCAGGATGTCTAGATCCTTGTCTTGCATGACATGATGGTATTCTAGATATCCGGCATCTACAGCCTTTTTGAAGTATTTAAGTCCATTCTCTTTATCGTTCAAAAGGGAATAGGTGCAACTGAGATTGTAATAGGCATTATAAAGAGAGGGGGAATAAATGCCTTGTTCTTCCTTTGAAAGAAGGTTGTATTTACCAATGAATTGTCCCAAAATCGTGTTGTACTTGTTGACATCCTTTGCGTAATAGGCATCCATCATCAAACTGTCTTGATAGCGCGCATAGGAAGGGAAGTCTTGCGAATCAGTTTGAGCATAAGATTGAACGGTTATGAAAAGAAGAATAAGGCTCAAGAATGATTTTGGTTTCATGTGGTTCTGTTTTTGGTATGACGATTGAAAGGCGGAAAGTGCTGCATATAGAATTATCTATTCCCGTTTATCTTTGCCTCTATGAGATTGATGTTTCGACTTTGTGTATTGTTTTTAATGCTTTTTAATGCTGCTCTATTGAGCGGCCAGACGGCTTTTTCCGGCACCATCAGTCAAATTCCACCGCCTGTCAATGGCAATGTAATTCTCGAATATTGGAAAGATGACGGCTGGAAACAATTGGCCAATTTACCCATTACTCCGGACGGCTTGTTTTCAAGCAACATCGTCTTTCCTCATCGAGGTCAATATCGTTTAAGATTAAGTTCGAATCCAAATAAATGGGGAGATTTTATTATCAATCCTTCGACCTTGCCACAAGCTGGTATTTCTTTCAAAGTTTCTTTCAATGATTTGTCATCACGACCTATCCGTGTTTTGGACGATAAAGAGAATGTAGCATATGTTGAGCTCATGGCTGAATACAGCGCTATGCTTGCCCGCACGGAAGGATTGAAAGATAAGCCACTTGAAAAGTTGAGAGAAGAGAAGAATTTTTATGAAAAATGCGGAGTTATAAAAGAGCAACATAAAGGCACATTTGCAGGAGATGTTGTTGCTTCTATTTTTTATAGAATCACGGCTCCTGCTTGGAATGTGGAGCCACTTGTGATGGATAGTGTGATTGCATTTAATATGGATCACGCCATGGACAAGGTCCCTTTTTTGAATCCAGAAATTTTGAATCATTATGCGTTGGTTCGCACATTGAACGAATATTATTATCCCTTTAATGATAGAAACAAAGCGCCTCAATACATTGATGAGGTGATGATGAAAGGCAGTGGCGACGATGTTGTGAATGCGTTTTTATTCAAATTTATTTTGGATAAAATGATCGATTACAAATGCGAAGAAGGTTTGGCTTATTTGATTACATGGTATGCCACAGATTGTACAGAAAACTCGCTTGTTTCAGATGCTACTAAGAATTTGCTGAAGGCCTTAGAAAATTGCAAGCCTGGCAATACGATTCAATCCCTCACTTTACCCAATTTGAAAGGTGAAATGGTGTCGATGGAAAGTATTTACAAGAAAAATAAGGTTACGATTATTATGTTTTGGAGGGGCAATTGCTCACACTGCAAAGAGTTCGAGCCGATGTTAGAGGATATTTATGCTCGTTATCATTCGAAAGGATTGGAGGTGTATGCGATAGGAACCGACAATGAAGAAAAGCCTTGGCGAGATCAGGCTACGTTGAATAATTCCCCTTGGCCAAGCGTTTATTTAGCCCGTGAATCAAGAAAAGATTTTAATAAAAAATACCCTGTTCCGAGCACTCCTACGCTCATAGCTGTGGATGAGAATGGAGTGATACTTCGCCGTCTGATTATGCGAAGTAAGTTGGAGGATGTATTGAAGGAGTTGTTACCGCAGTAAAATAGCGGCCTTTTTGTATCTTTGCGCTCCTTAAAAAATAAGCTTTATGATCAATATTACCCTGCCCGATGGGTCTAAACGTGAGGTAGAAAGCGGTACTACTGCAATGCAGATCGCTCTTTCTATCAGCGAGGGATTGGCCCGAAACGTACTATCAGCTGAAGTCAATGGCGAAGTTGTTGACGCCACGCGCCCAATCACGCAGGATTCTACGCTAAAGCTTTTGACATGGAATGACGAGAATGGTAAAAGCACCATGTGGCACAGTTCTGCCCACCTTATGGCGGAGGCACTTGAGTCGCTTTACCCTGGAATAAAATTGGCTATCGGTCCTCCAATTGAAAATGGATTCTACTACGATGTAGATTTCAATGGACATGCCTTTGCGCAGGAGGATTTTGTGAAGGTGGAGAAGAAGATGTTGGAGCTAGCTCGCAACAAAAGTGAGTTTGTGCGCAAAGAAGTTTCTAAAGCAGATGCCATCGCTTATTTCACAGAAAAAGGCGATCCATACAAGTTGGAATTAATCGCTGATCTTGAAGACGGCAATATTACTTTTTATACTCAAGGAAATTTCACGGATTTATGCCGTGGACCACATATTCCTAATACGGGCTCAATCAAGGCTGCAAAGCTTTTGAACGTAGCCGGTGCATACTGGAGAGGTGACGAGAAAAACAAAATGTTGACTCGTGTTTATGCCATTACTTTCCCAAAACAAAGTGAACTCGACGAGTACATGGTACAGTTGGAGGAGGCGCGCAAGCGTGACCACAGAAAGTTGGGTAAAGAATTGGGCTTATTCCATTTTTCTCAAAAAGTAGGTTCTGGTCTTCCATTGTGGTTGCCAAAAGGAACAGATTTGAGAAGTCGTCTTCAGAATTTCCTTCAGGTGGCACAAAAGAAAGCGGGTTACTTGCAAGTAATTACTCCTCACATTGGAAGTAAAGAATTGTATGAAACCAGCGGCCACTGGGCGAAATATGGAGCAGATAGTTTCCAGCCTATCATGACACCACAAGAGGGTGAAGTGTATATGTTGAAACCGATGAACTGTCCTCACCACTGCGAGATTTACAAGGCAGAACCGCGTTCATATCGCGATTTACCTCTTCGTTTGGCTGAATTTGGAACAGTTTACCGTTATGAGCAAACAGGTGAGTTGCACGGGTTGACTCGTGTACGAGGGTTTACTCAAGATGATGCGCACATTTTCTGTACCAATGATCAGGTGAAAGAAGAAGTTGGAAAAGTGATCGATTTGGTATTGTATATTTTCAAAACACTTGATTTTACTGACTTCTTGGCTCAGGTTTCATTGCGAGACCCGAACAACAAGACCAAGTATATTGGAAGTGATGAGAACTGGGAGAAAGCGGAGAAAGCGATAGCAGAGGTAGCTCAAGAGAAAGGATTGAAAACCGTTGTGGAGCTTGGTGAAGCGGCGTTTTATGGTCCGAAGTTAGACTTTATGGTACGTGATGCTATTGGAAGAAAATGGCAGTTGGGTACTGTTCAGATTGACTACAATTTGCCTGAGCGTTTTGAGCTTGAATTTACAGGTTCTGACAACCAAAAGCACCGTCCAGTGATGATTCACAGGGCTCCTTTTGGTTCAATGGAGCGTTTCGTGGCTATTTTGATCGAACACTGCGCTGGTCAATTCCCGTTATGGCTTACTCCTGAGCAAGTTAGAATCTTGCCTGTGAGTGAAAAATACAATGATTATGCAAAGAAAGTATCAAGTGAACTAAATAATTACGATATTCGCGCCCTCGTAGACGAGCGTAATGAGAAAGTAGGGAAGAAAATACGAGAAGCAGAATTGGACAAAGTGCCGTATATGCTGGTAGTTGGAGAGGATGAGCAGAGTAAAGATGCTGTTTCTGCCCGTAAAAAGGGAGAAGGCGACCTCGGTTCAATGGCCATTGCGGATTTTGTGACAAAGGTGAATACAGAAATTGCACAGATGCTTTCATAAGAGAGTATCTTATTTTAATAAAAACAAACACTTAAAAAGGGAGGCCCCATTATTAAGAAAGAGATGAGAGGTCGTCGGGTAATGGAACCTGAGCACCGAATCAATGACAAGATCACAGCCGCGGAAGTACGTTTGGTTGGAGATAACATTGAGTCAGGGGTGTTCACAAGAGCGGAAGCTCTTCGCATTGCTCAAGAACAAGAAGTAGACCTCGTAGAAATTTCGTCAAACGCCGTTCCACCGGTTTGCCGACTCATCGACTACAAGAAGTTTCTTTATGATCAAAAGAAGAAACAGAAAGAGATGAAGGCTAAGCAGGTGAACGTAACCG
>JBJOKO010000085.1:0-9378 GCA_046046035.1 Bacteroidota bacterium
AAAGTCAGCTCAATTCCGCTCAATTTCGTCAATTTCGACGAAATCTCAATTCTGTTGGAGAAGTAGAGCGTATTTCAAGGCACTTAAAACTCCACTTTGTTTTACCTATGTTTTACCCAAAAACCGGAAGGTACATTTGATAGACATCGTTAGGTCACGAAAAATAAACCTAACAAAAAAATCAAATGGCTTCATCAGTAAAAATTGTTCTGCTTAAACACAAAAAAGACAAAGACGGTACGTGTCCAATTGCAATCAGGATAACCGTAAACCGAAAAGTCAGGTACATCTACACAGGTCATAAAGTCAATCAGAAGGATTGGTCTGAAAAAGACGGTGGTCAAGTGAAGAACTCCCATCCGAATTTCAAGATGATCAACACGATGATCGCTAACAAGCGCGCAGATGTGACCAACGAACTCATCAAGACAGAACTGGAGCGACCTGATTTTACTTCTGCGCAGGTTAAGAATTCAATTAAGCGCGGCAGACAAACAAATAACTTTTTTGATTTAGCTAAACTGCATCTGGACGAGTTAGAACAGTCAAAAAAGATCAGTCGAATGTGGAGTGAGCGTCCGAGAATCAAACATTTTCAGGAGTTCGTTATATCAACTACAGCTAGCAGTTCAATCACGTTTCAGGAAATAAACGAAGGTCTATTAAAGAAATTCATCTCCTATCTGAAAGGAAATCGTGAAGTTTCTGACCGCACGGTAATGAATTACATGGTCGTTATTCGCACACTTTATAACCGTGCCATACAGGAAGGACTTGCCGATCGTCGCGCCTATCCCTTCGGTAAAGGAAAAATCAGAATTCAAATGCCTGAAAGCGTGAAGATCGGATTGACAGAAGACGAAGTTCGACTAATTGAAGGACTAAAACTGTCTGCCGGAACCGGAATCTGGCACGCGCGGAATGTATGGTTAATCTCATTCTACTTCGCTGGAATCAGGAATGGTGATGTGCTTAAGTTGAAATGGCGGGATCTCAAGGACGACAGACTATATTACACAATGGGGAAAAATAAGAAAGTTGTATCGGTTAAAGTTCCGGACAAAGCCGTTTTGATATTTAATCAATACAGGACGAACTCCGAGAATCAAGACGAATATATTTTCCCAGAGTTGAAATCCGCCATTCCGAACAATCCGCATAGTATGTACAGAAAGACGTTAACAGCAAGTAAAAAGTTTAATCGCTACATGGAGCAAGTAGCACGACTCTGCGGTATTGAAAAGAAAATCACTACGCACATCGCACGTCATACATTTGGGAATATATCGGGTGATAAGATTTCACCGCAAATGTTGCAGAAGCTTTATCGGCACTCAGACATTCGAACGACCATGGGATATCAAGCCAACTTCATATTCAAGGAGGCGGATGATGCGTTGGACGCTGTTGTTAATTTCTAAATCCGACATAGAATTTTCAATCTGTTTATAAGTGTATCAACTAAGCCCGGCCAACGTCCAATTAGACCAGTTATACTAGAGAACAAAATAAAGCAGAAGAACTATTCCCTGAACTCGTAAACTTCGCAATTATCCAAAAGCCCGGAGAGTACTACGCACTCAGCTTGCGGGTACGGGCTGTAACTTTGTTTGACCCAAGATCATTGATTAACACATTTATTTGATCTTTAGAATTCAAGTGAGAATATTTTGAAAGATCCATCAATCTTCACTTGCTAAATACAGACCTAGACCTAATAAACCCAAAGCCACAAGAGCACGTGAATTGCTTCTACGAGCAACTTTAGGTTTTACTTTGTAACGTAAAATATTTTCGGGAGCAATAGCAAATGGTAAATTGCCATTTCCTTCTAGGTAAGTCTTTGAAGGAATTTGTTCGCTGCCCTGATTCGCAAGATCGGGCATCACATATTTTGCAGAGGAGAGAATATCCAACTTGGCGGAAATTTGAGTAATACAGAAAGTATTTCCAATGCGCAGAAGTGTCTTTGTGAAGACCCCGCCAGTCGGTGTGTCGTAAGAACTCGTTCCTGCACCCGTGGAGTGAAGGATGACTTTTCCGGGCAAACAGTTGTTGATCCAGTTATCGTACAATTTTCGGGATAACTTCAATTCTTCGGGATCACCGTATCGGAAATCCTCACCAAGAAATGGCGGCACACCGGAAATCGGCAATGGAATAATATTGCTGCAGCAATCGGCCAATATTAACTGGCGAGGTGTTTCATTCAGGAACAAGATATCTTCAACATATTCTCCATTCGTAAGCGAAAGGAAATTGCGTCGTTTCTGATCTTGAAAACCGTGTCCCGAAAAATAGACAATAACGTAATCTGCGAAAAGATATTGAAGTGCCAAAAATACTTCCGCTTTATCCGGATCATTCAATATTATTATCTCATCATCATGCCATGCGCCACCATGAGCAGACATGAGAAAGCTTTGCACATTTTGAATATCTGATTCAACTCCTGGCAGAAATGTTGAATTGAGACCACCAGGTGCTCCAATTAACAGGGCAATACGTGTTGGGCTTGTCATACGGCAATTTAATAAATCCGGATGATGCCCTCAAGTTATTTTGTAAGTATAATTTTAGTCCTAGTTCTATTTTTTTCCCCTTTAGGAAATATTAGAACGAAGGCGTTATATGAATTGCAGAAAAAATGAAAAGAAAACTGGACCTCTCCATTTTTTGTATTCAATAAAACAGAGTCGTTTTCGACGAGACGGCGATTATGATAGTAGTATGGCACGAAAGGCCACGTATATCCCAATTGTTCGGGCCATGTTACCCTTCCGAATTCTTTGGTAAACTTAGGAGACTGAAAATAATTTCGAACAGAGCAATTAGGTAGCGATCCTTTTTTCGAAATATCCTTAAGGACTAATAAAGCGATCCGTTTCTTGTTTTCCTCCACATACCTGCGAAGTGTTGAATGAATAGATGCGCCAAAAGTTTTACTGAGATGCAATGGGGCTTTTATGCCGAGCTCCAATTTTTCGAATTGCTCAGCAAAGAGGTTGTGTTGAAATAAAGTAAGTGACGCAAAATAATTTGCCTCAGCTTCAAATGCTTCCTCTGTATCAGGATCTAGGGTTTCGTCTGAGTCTAAACAGCCAAGAGTCTGAGATTGCCAAGGGATTACGTCATGCCCGACCTCATGAAGGGTCACAAAATTTTTACGCAGTCCTCTTTTGTCTTGATCGATGTTTAGATAGATTGTTTTCTCGGATCTGTCTAATGCCCCTCTGACCTTGTCCAGTCCCTGCATTAATAAGCTGGAAAATCGTTCAAAGATTCCCGGCTCCTTTATGATAAGGCCCTTAGTGGCTATTTTAAGATTGGCGTGGGCAACGATTTGTTGCACAGGTGTCGGATAGACACCGTATGATTTACTGGATTTTAAAAGTTCGAGAGATACTTTAGATATATCCTTCTTGGTGCTATCATCAAGCATTACGTTGCTGAAATTGTAGGAACCTCATGTATTCTAAAACTTGGTTCCTTTCAGCATCACTTAAATTTTCAGCATAAAAAGCGATGCTGTGAAGGAGCTTATTCTTAGCGCTTGAAGAAGATGCTTTTTGGATGATCCCAGCAGCTTCGAGTAAAGTATCCAATTCAATTCTGTACAACGCTGCAAGTTTGTACAAGATGTTGGCAGATGGCTTTTTAATTTTTTCGTTTTCAAGTTGACTCAAATAGGCGGTCGAAATATCAGCGACCTCTTCAACTTGTCGAAGTGAAAACTGAGCGTTTTCGCGTGCTTCCTTAAGAGTTTTACCTAACGACTTCATGGCAACAGGTGTTGGTTCCATAGTCCTTACACAGCTGCAAAGGTATGGAAGTTTAGGCAAATATGCAAGCTTTGCCTAAGTTAATTAAATATAATTTAGGCATATAGTATTGTATATTTAGGCTTTTGGTTTAAATTTGCTGCGGTAAACAAATGTTCATTAACCTAAAAACACGTGTATGACTACAATTGTACAATCTCAATTTTTCAAATTCCACGGTAATATCAAGCTTAACGATACCGACGACTTAGCTCCGGTGCGCGAAAAGCGAGAAACACTGTTAGATGAAATTCGTGATTACTTGAAGAAGAAAAGTAAAGAAGAAGGCAAACCGCTGATCACGTTCACGGTATTTAACCAAGGAAGTTATCCAATGGGTACCGGTATTCAGCCACTCCACGATGATGACGATTACGATATTGACGTTGGACTTGCCTTCAATATCTCAAAGAACGACTATACTCCACTGCAAGCCAAGCAGTGGGTTTTCGAAGCGCTCAATAAACCACCCAGAAAAGTAGAATTTAAACGCCCGTGTATTCGTGTGCAGTATCACGAAAAGGGAGAGGTGCGTTTTCACATCGATTTTGCAATCTACTCCGATAGTGAATCAAATTCTGATCGCCGAACTTATATAGCCAAAGGCAAGCCAGGTATTCCGAAACAAGAAGTATTCTGGGAAGTATCAGAACCTCAACGACTGAAGGAGCTGATTAACGACCGATACAGCAAAGCGGAGGATCGTGATCAATTCAAAAGAGTCATACGTTATCATAAACGGTGGAAGGATTTTCATTTCACCGATACTGTAAATGGAATACCAACAGGCATATCATTAACGGCGCTTGCTTACAGGGGCTTTCAACCTTATACCACAGGATTTACCGGTGATGATATTGATGATCTGAAAGCATCATTGCAATTTATTAAGTACATAATTGGTCAGTTCACCTGGAATGACTGTATTGAAGTTCGGCTTCCTGTTGCGCCTGGCAACAACCTTTTTGAAAGGATGTCAGAAAGTCAGATGAAGAATTTCAAAAACAAGTTAATTGAACTTAGAGACACATTGACCAAAGCCCAAGATGAGGCTGATCCTCATGCCGCTTGTCAGCTTTTGCAAGATGTATACGGAAGTGACTTCCCCGTGCCTCCTAAGGAGTCAACTGGCCAGTCTCGTAAGCGACCAATAGCTTCATCTTCAGAGTCGGCATAATGAGTCCAGCGGAAATTAAAGCGTTACTGGAAGAATGCAGATTGTATTCTTCCATCACGAAAAAGGCGGAGCCTGCCGGAGTTGAAAAGCAGGCTCCAACTTTCTGCGTACGGTTCGGATTTCAGGGAAGGGATCTATCTATGGAAATTACTTTCCCGCTTTCATTTCCTTACTCCGCACCGACGCTGCAGCTGCGACCGTGGAATCAACTAGGATTTCTTCCGCACGTAGAAGAAACAGGTGAAGTGTGTTATACAGGTAAAGAGGATATGGTTCTGAATCCAAATGATCCTTCTGGAATTGTGATAGAAGCACATACACGCGTCGTCAGGATACTTGAACAGGGAATAGCCGGAACTAATGCCTCCGATTTTACTGATGAGTTCGAGTCTTATTGGACAAGGAATCAGCACGTCAAACGAAGTGTTATTTGTAATGTAACGATTGATGACTGTATTAAATCAATTGGTGTTGCGCTCGACAAGTCTCACAAAATACGCTACATCGCTGATGACATAAGTGCCGCGAGTGCAAATGTCAAGAGATTCATTAACAATGATACCTCCTCCTCTTGCGAGCGTGGATTATACATTTCACTGGGTAAAGTCAATCTAGCACCTCCCCCATATGACACCATGTGGACGGCGGGAGAGATTACACAATTGATTGCCGATTCCTTAGACAAAAATCAGAAGGAGCGAATTAAAGAATTAGTGAAGAAAGGAAAGAATGAGCTTGTAATTTTTCGGATAGAATCTCCACAAGGTAATAATGCCCTCTTCGGTTTCCGCTTTAAGAACGTCAAGAGTTCTGGACACCCTTTGACCAATTCAAATCCTCAATGTCAAGTAGAGCCTTTGGAATTCATACGTGTCGACAAAGGGTTATTGATGCCCCGTGGCGGAGCCAGTGAAGCCGTTTCTAGTAAAAGGGGATTACTGATTGGATGCGGCGCGATTGGAGGTTTCATCGCTCACGAATTGATTCGATCAGGCATAACTGCTTTGTGTCTTATTGATAATCAGAAATTGCGTCCGGAAAATTCCTATCGTCATGTGTCAGGATATGTAAGCAGTGATAAAGTCAGTAAAGTGGATGCTCTAAAAGAGTCTCTCGAACTTTACTATCCATACTGCA
This sequence comes from Bacteroidota bacterium, assembly GCA_046046035.1. GTDB lineage: Bacteria > Bacteroidota > Bacteroidia > Flavobacteriales_D > Sanyastnellaceae > JAIXWP01. Next base: position 6,136 of record JBJOKO010000085.1, read on the forward strand.
ACATTTCTGCACATGCAGCTTCATTTGAAGCAGTTATTGGTAGAGGTAAGGTCAAAATGAACGACTTCGATTTTGTGGTTGTTGCGACCGGCAATCCATCTACCAACTTCTATATTGACACCTATTATAGAAATGCCAAACCTGGCACTCCGGTGATTTATACTTGGTTGGACCCTTTTGGAATCGGTGGTCATGTGCTTATAACAAATATTACTTCGAAGGGATGCTACCATTGTCTTTACGATAATGATGATCTTCACAATCGAGCTTCGTGGGCCGCTCCACTGAAAGATCAACCCAGACCTTTTCTTAGATCAATATCTGGTTGTGGAACAAGATATACCCCGTATAGCGCATTAGATGCCTCACAAACAGCAATTCTCGCAACCAGGAAAACAATGAATGTGCTGATGGGTAATGAAAAAGAGAATGCCATATACGGCTGGAGAGGAAGCACAGATGTTTTTCAAAAAGAAGGGTATAAACTTTCAAAGCGATTTACTGAGCTTAGCGATGAAGATTTGCATAACACCCGGAATGGTTTTTCAAGCAAACAATGTACTCACTGCAAATAATGGCTAATACATATCGAATGTCGAATGATGGGCTATTAAAGCTTTCAACGGAATCAATAAGCCGGATGAAAGAATATGTCCAAGATAATTCCTCTAAGCACGAAGCTGGAGGTGTGCTACTGGGAAGGTTTATTATAAGTTCCAAAAACATTATTGTTGATCGAGTAACAGTTCCGTTGCTTGGTGACAAAAGAAGCAGGACAAGTTTTTTTAGAGCCGCTAAATCTCATCAGCGTGTAATAGATAATGCGTGGCTGAAAACTCAGGGAAGGATTAACTACCTCGGTGAATGGCACACTCATCCGGAAAATTATCCCTCACCTTCTAATATCGACTATTCTGATTGGAAGAGGAAGTTGAAATCGGATGTGTTTTGGAGTCGGTACCTGTATTTTATTATTGTTGGCATTAAAGAGGTTCGCGTTTGGGAAGGGGATCGTAGGACATTAAAATTCAAACAGCTTAATCTGAAATAACATGAAGAAATATATCGCTATCAAACACACAATTCTGAGAAACATTTCCGACGATGAAGTGAAGCAACATCTCCCTTCAGGAGCTAAATTGATAAAAACGTTTGAGGTTCAACCTTGTTCATCGAGCCAGCATGAGATTAGCGATATCCCATTTGACTCAGCTGCGATTCTTCAACAGGAGTTTGTAAAAAACGAGCTCTATCCATTTTTGCAGAAGAATCCCGATGCAACAATTATTTATTTTGGTGCAGCACCCGTTGCACTCGCGGTACAGTTGGGTTATTTGTTAGGCAATTGGAATTCGCACGAGGTAAGGCTTCTTCATCATGCAAATCAGAATTGGGACTGGCCTTCAGATGCAAGTCCGGAGAAACTACCAACGACAACGAAGTTCATTGTTGATGAGATATTGGGAGGAGGGAATATTTCATTTCGCGTTGCTACTTCATTTGAACTACAGGTTGAAGAAAGTAAAGATGGCATCAACGATATCGTGAAGCAACTCGAACTCAAACTTCAAGAGATTGACAAGGATGCCTTCCAGTCAAACGATCAAGCCCGTATGTTTGCTGATGAATTTGAAGAGGGACTGGAATCAATAATGAATAAATTTTCGGGAGCAGAGACAGTCCATCTCCTTGCCGCAGTACCTGTTGGAATCGCTTATCTAATGGGCACGCGTATTAGATCTAACCTAAATAAACGAATTGCCTTATATCAGTTTAATGCAAGTAGAAACCCTAGATATGCTCGTGTGTTAACCCTGAGCCAAAGTCAGGTGGAGCAAGAGCCGATCAAGGGCAAATTGAAGAAGGCCATACATGGGATAAGAGCTGACTTTAGCGAAGAAGTTAATAATTCTCTAACCGCTTTCGTCAAGGAAAAAATCGACAGCTATGCCAAAGCAAATGGCAAGCTGTCTTGGATACAAAGTTGCTTACCTCAGGGAAATTACTCTGAGTATCACACGGAGTACTGGGGTACGCTTCCAGCGCTTTTTGAAACTGTGCTTCATGGTTCAGTTATTGATGAAAAAAGGAACGAAACACCTGGTGGATTTTCAATTGAGGAAGGTCCTCCGGTTAACTGGATAATTGATGACCGTTTCATTTACTGGTTATACAAGCGATTCAAGCATGATACAATTAAAGTGCAACGGGCATTGCGACTCTTTCTGTTTCATGAAGCAGTACACTTCTATCATCATTTGACCGCTTACACTGCGAATGACGCAGGAGGATTCCCAAGAATAATTGAAGAAGTCGATTATCAAGCTGACGTTTGGGCGATGTTACACGAGTACAGCTACTCGAAGATGTATTATCCAAAGGAGTTGAAAGATGAGAAGGCGTTTTTTAAAGATCTGATTCACGTAGCAACCGAAACGATGTGGGCATTCGATGACGCGGAAAATGCAATGCGCGACGAAATTCAGGTGCGCCGAATGAACCGCTATTTGATTTGGTATTGGCAAGCGCTCCGAATAGAGGAAACAAAGGTTAACAAGCTAGAAGACATCGTAATAGTACTATCACAAAAACCGCTGGTAGAAATTAATGGTCTAACAATGAAAACTAATGGCCGCCGTGTGCAATTCGATTTGTTGAATTACCAGCCAACCTCATTGGAAATTGGGGCACTGATCAATAACAAGGTTTATCGCAGAGGCTCCAGTCCTAACATTGATCCCTCAAAAATTGTTTCAGCATTCGAAAAAAGATCGGGCGAAGACATTTGTTCGGCTCTGAAACGATTTTACAAAAATATAATTCAGGATTAGTTCAGCAGTTTATTCTATTGGATAATATTCGCAAAATTACCACTCGCTCCTTCTTTCCATCTTTCGCAGGTAGTATGACAAACTCAACTGCCCTTGCGTTTGCGGTTCATGGGTATATAGTGGATGTCATTAGTGACTGTGACGAGGTGGAGCCAACAATGAAAGAGCTCCTAGTTGACACCTCCAACCCATGTACGCATAAAAATCTAACAGTTCATTTTCCAACCCCACTTGAAAACTTTGAGCAGTTTCCTAAGTCTGAATTGCGTACTGAAAGGCTGGTCGGCACAGCTATCGAACTTTGTGAGAAAAATAATTACCGATTAATTATAGGCCGGTACCTTATTCCCTATGGGTTTGTTGCAAGTGCTACAGCGAAAAAGTATGGTATTCCACTGGCGCTCGTGCACGG
>JBJOKO010000086.1:0-9332 GCA_046046035.1 Bacteroidota bacterium
TTCTGTTGTTGCAACGGGCATCGAAGGCTGCACAGATTCTGATTTAATCAATATTACATTCACTCCACTACCTAACGTCGACGCTGGTCAAGACGCTCTCGGCAATTGCGAAGATGGAATTGAATTAGACGGAACTGCAACAGGCAATTTCTCCTGGTCTCCAACTGAAGGTTTGAGCAATCCAAACATTCTCAATCCAATTGCAACTCCTGTTACTAGCACTGTTTACACGCTAACATCAAACGTCAATGGTTGTATCGCTACTGATGAAGTAATCGTGGTGGCCAACTGCGGATTCATCATTATCCCAAATGTATTCACCCCAAATGGCGATAGCGACAACGAAGAATTTGAAATTTTCAATTTTGGAATTCCAGAATACGAAATCAAAATTTACAACAGATGGGGCGATCTAATGTTTGAAAGCACCAACTCCAACAAGCATTGGGATGGACAACAAAACAGCACCCCCGCAGCGGAAGGAACCTATTATTACACACTAATAGCAAACGACGCCAACGGCAACTCCCTAATCCAAGAAAACCAAAAAAGCGGAACGCTGCAACTTCTGCGGTAAGCCGTAGGCTGTAAGCTGTAAGCCATAAGCTGTAAGCAGTAAGCAGTAAGCAGTAAGTTTTAAGCAATAAGCTGTAAGCTTAAAACTTACTGCCTAAAGCTTACGGCCTAAAGCTTATAGCCTAAAGCTTATAGCTTACGGCCTATAGCCTAGAGCCGCGCTACCGTCACCACTCTACTCACCACCTTCCCACCAGCGGTGAACTTCGCTATGTAATTGCCGTTGTAGAGCGTTCTTACATCTAGGTATGTTAGCGTGCTTCCTTGGAGGATTGTGGATTTTCTTACCAATTTTCCAGCAGCATCGTAGAGTTCAACTTGTACATTTTCTGTTACCAGATCTCCTACTTGTATTGCAACATAATCTTGTGATGGATTTGGGAACAACGTAATTTCAATCGAATTCAAATCAACTTCATTCACGCTTACACTTCCTGTATAAGCTGTTACTGCTTCTGTTATTGAATTCACTTTTGAAGCCACTTTAGTTCCATAAAATGTTGGACCTACAGCATAAGGATATGCTGAATTCCAGTTCTCATCTACTGTGCAGAAATACGCATACGTTCCATTTGGATATTCTGGTGTTACGCAGAATCGACCATTGTGTTCATCCAAATAATCTTCTTCTGGATGAGTTACAAATTCATAATCCTCACGATAATGACCGAGTGGATATTCGGTGCTAACTGCAGGACCATCGGTTACATCAGAACCATCAGCATAGTGCGTTCTCACAGTGATATCACGCAATTGATAGCTTGATTTGATACGAACTATTCCACCCGTTCCATCAGCGTTTGCGTAACCATTGGCGCCATAGATTGGAAAACCATCATAAGCAAAACCAATCAGCGGTGAATGCTCATTTGGATTAATTGCATACAATCCATCCGCATCATAGAGGTTACATATTGTAGAAAGTACATTAAGGTCAAGATCAAATGCAGACGGGTTTTGATGATGGTGATAATTGCCCATTGCAGGATGTCCTTTCGAACAATCGAACCCGCCCATTTCTGCCACTATCGCATCTCTATTCCAAATGCCTTGTCCGGGAGGACCTTGAATTGGACCACCACCTTCAGCTTGCGTATTGTTGTTCCAAGAAACACCATCACGGTAATCAAAGAGAGCAACACCATTGATGAATACACCAATGTTGCCACCAGTAGTTGCAGTAGGAACACCAGTATTTTCCAAAGGATTTAGTGGAAATTTAAAGATGGCATTTTGATCCGATGCAAGCGAAGGATTTCCATCCAAGAACGGACCTGTCGGATAGGCTGGAATTCCATTCGTAGTCACATATACCCAATTCGCAGAGTACTGCACCGATTGCACATTCGCAAGCACATTATCCTGAATAGCCGAACTATTCCCCGAAACATAATGGCTCCCAAATATTGAATTATTCTGCAACCAAGAAGTAATCACCGGGTTTGTTTGTCCCACTCCAACAAGAGCAAAACAGACACAAAGAAGAGTTAACGTGGACCTCATTTTATTTTTGATTTTTGATTTCTTATTTTTTATTTAGACTTTCTCATTTTTGGTTCCCGAGCGTTAGTCGAGGGACGGTCCCTGAGCTTGTCGAACGGGTGATTTCGAATTTCTTATTCTTTATTTCGAATTTTCTAATTGTCATTTCAAACCTTCGTCACTATTCAGCATTCGTTGGTCACTGGTCGTCGGTCACCAGTCACCAGTCACCAGTCACCAGTCGTCGGTCACCAGTCACCAGTATCCAGTAACCAGTAACCAGTAATCAGTAGTCAGTTAGGGTTAGCAGAAACGCTGTCAAGTCCACTCTGTCTTTTGCGGAGAGCGCCATGGATTTGTCGATTTCGGGGGCAAATGTTGCCGTCTTCTGCATTCCGCTTTCATAGTGTTCATATACTTCATTGAGTGTATTAAATCTTCCATCATGCATATAAGGAAAGGTGCGTTCGATATTTCGTAAAGTCGGAATCTTAAACAACAATGAATCTTTCGGATCCAGCGTAATATTCATTCGACCATAATCATTCAATGTGGTGTCGACAGGCAATCCAATATTTCTGAATTCATACGTACTAAACAATGGTTCGCGATGACAACGATTGCACATCATCTTAAATAAAAAATACCCTTGTCGTTCTTGCTCCGTAAACTTCTCCTTCTTCTGTTGAACGCGATCATACTTCGAATTGGCCGCAACAAGTGTCAATTGAAAATGCGCTAAAGCAAGCAATGTATGTTGCCCTGTTATTTCACCATCCGCAAATGCATCAGCAAAAAGCTTTTGGTATTTCTGAGATCGTTTTAATTTCTCCACCACATGACCAATCTCTTCGCCCATTTCCTTCGGATGACTTATTGGAGCAAGCGCTTGCACATCGAGATGATTCACTGCGCCATCCCACATAAACGTTTTTTGCCAAGCCAAATTCATCAATGCAGGTGCATTTCTATTTCCGATTTGATCATTTATTCCATGACTCAAATCGTGATCGACATGCGCGAAAGAATTGTACGGCGAATGACATGATGCGCAAGAAATACTGCTATCCAACGAAAGAATAGGATCAAAAAACAAAGTTCGTCCAAGTAAAATAGTCTTATCCGTAATTTCATTTTTCGAAAAATCATATACTGGTTCAGGAAAATGTTTCGGCAACACCAAGGGCGTGTTATCACTGATCCATGAAGCAGAAATAGCGAGAACAAACAACGATATGATAGCTAACTTCTTCATCGTTTCAAATAAAAACAACGTTTCAATTTGTTCGACAATTCCACCGCCATCGCACAAGGGCGCATCACTTCGGTTGTATTTCCAAAATCAAGTTCAGCAAGAAAATCATCACATGAAAATCCTATTTCAATATTCGATTCATTCTGAACTGGCAAAGCTAACTCCATTGTTTGAAGCGTAGAAAAAGGAGAAGCATAACCACCAAGATGATATTGAAATTTATTCTTTCGGCTTTTGCATTCACTACTACTTCCTTCCAATTTAAAATTGATATAGCCACTGTGCCACGCCCAGTACATTCCTTTTGTTGGATCAAGCGCTCCACCAAGTGCGCCCTTCAAATTAGTGGCACTATCTATTCCAATATCGAATTTTATTTTATTGAAAAATATCGTCGGTTCCACTTCAAGTGTTACCAACATACTCGATGTATCACGGATGTCCACCAACACAAAGCGTCCCACGGCGTCGAAGACCACACTATCATCGCGCATCAGTTTGACGTTCGACACGTAGTATTTCAAAACATCAATACGAACACTATCCGATTTTGAATCCACCAAATAAGACCGACCCGCAACCAAATCCTCCCCCATCACCTCCGGAACGAAGCGAATGGAAACAACATTCTTCTGAGCATACCCCAAAAAAGAAAGCAAAACAAACCCCAATAAAACAAAGGATCTAAACATAAAATGGTCAAAGGTAAATCGATGACTGAAATATATGAAAATGGTTTAATTAGACTGGCTGTTAGCTGTTGGCTGTTGGCTATTGGCTTTTTAAATATACCCTCTAAAATATACCCTTTACCCTCTACCCTCTACCCTTTACCCTTTTCCATTTGGGTGCATTTGTTTCCACTTGGGTTCACTTGGGTTCACTTTTTTCACTGTCTCACCGCCACACTGTCTCACTGTCACACTATTATCCGATCAAACTAGCAACGGCTCTCTCCGCCGCTTTATCATTCGCCTGAATCGTATAAAGCAAACCTCGATCTTGGTTTTCCTTTTCTTGAATGTAGTAATTGATATCTCTTGAACTTACTGTTAGCATCAGAGGTCCTTGCGCGAAGAAGGATATGCTGTAGTATTTGGGATTTGTGAAAATCTCGTTCTTCTCTTTTGCTTGTGTTTTCAATTGATCCTTGAGCAAGGCAATGTAGGCTTTCAATTTCTCTTCACTCAATTCATCTGAATGATCCGTCATGTCCGCCGCCCATTCCGCTTCGATCTTGAGCATCATATTGAGATCGCCTTCATCGTAGGCGACCGTAAGTTTTTTCATCCACTCCAACTTCAATTCCTGACGTTGTGGATCTTTCTCCATGTCAGGATGAATGAGTTTTGCGAGACGTTTATATATTTCAGAAAGACCTTTCTTTTTTAATGCTTCAAGTTCAGAAGCCGCGCTTGATTTATCATCCTCCGTTTTTTCCTTCTTCTTTTTCGAAGCGCGTTCCTTCTTTTTATCAGCGATGCTTCGTGCGCGACTCAAGCGTTCTTCGATCACCTTTCTCAATTCCGATTTCGATAGAGAAGCATCGATATTTTCGAGGTCAACTTCCAAACCTTGTTTTCTAAAATGAACTCTTAAAGTATCTAAGAGATCATCCAACATCGCCTCCTTCATATCCGTCACCAGCATTAGATCATCTTCCGAAAGATCATTCATGCTCATTATTCCAAAATCCTCCAGGTCGCGGGAGAGGTCATTCAATTTGTTCACTTCCTCATTATTCATTCCATGCGGACTATGAAGAATATTGGAAACGATGTCTTGAATAAATTGATTGAGCTGCATCTTCTGTTCTTGACCACGTTGTTTATTAGTCAGGTGTTCGAATAAGCAGAGAGCGATATTCAATTTCACTCTACACCACGAAGTATAAACAGGCTGGGAATTCGTATTGAAATCACTAAGCTTTTTATCCAGCGTCTTCGTAAGATCCGCCAAATCCGCCTCCCCCTTCTTAAGTCGCCCCATCAAGAATTTGAATTCCGTCTGCAACGGCGACTCACTCTTCCCATTCCCCGGTGTAGATATTGGCGTGTTCTTTCCCATAGAAGGTCCAAAGTTAACGCAAGGGGAATCAAATGCACCCAAGTGGAAACAAATGAACACAAGTGGAAACAAATGATTTTAGCTGTAAGCTATATGCTGTAAGCTATAGGCTTTTTTTTAAATCTTCCCTTTACCCATTTAAATCTCCCCTTTACCCTTTACCCTCTACCCTTTTCCATTTGGGTTCACTTGGGTGCATTTGTTTCCACTTGGGTCCATTTGGGTGCACTTTTTTTCACTGTCTCACCGCCACACTACTTGAGAATTGCTTTACACATTTTACCTTCACTCGTGTTGATCGTCAGGATGTATGCTCCTGCCGGGAGGGAGCTGAGGTTGAGCGTGAGTTGTTGTGCTGAAACAGTTTTTTTTTGAAAGACCAATTTGCCGCTTAGATCTCTTACTTCCAACTCATCTGATTGAATTGGAATTTCTATTGTAAGATGATCAGAAAAAGGATTGGGATAAACTGTGAAATCCTGTTCATCGATTTCAGTGTAAGATGTGACACCACAATTATTCCAAATCAAATCCCCACATGCATCCGTCCGAAATACCCAGGGGAAAGTGCCAGCACCTGTGCCCGAGAACCAATAACCACCACCAACAATACTGCTATCCGGTAAAATCTCTATGTCCCAAAGGAAAGATATCTGTCCCTCCCACCCAAGATCCGAATTATACTCGACTTTCTTGAACCATTCCACTTCTCTATTTTCATCAAATTTGATCAAGAACGATACATTGGAAATGTCGCCTCAGAATCGACGTATTGACCAGAGCCAACGTATCCACCATCAGGCGTGTGCTGAAAGTCCGAAATCAAATAATGATTTAATTCTTGATTGTACAAAATAACATTGCTCGAATCGCCGCTTACAGGGTCGATTTCCATTGTTCCAATTTGACCATGATGAAATTCTCTGTACCCGTCGGGGTCTTCAACCCAATTCACACGTCCAAAGAAAGCCGCTATTCCACCGTCATCTTCTTCAACAGGATAAATCGTCCAGTCCATGTAGTCAAAATCGAATGTGCTGACCCATAAAATCTCTCCAGAGCTAGACATTCTACAAACATATTGATTGGCGTCATAATTTAATTCATTCGTTTCGTCCAATGCATATCCACTGAAGAGAATATCACCATTCTGGAGTTCAATCATTCTACTTACGCGATAGAAAACATTCCATGAAAAGGGGTTGAAAGTTACCCCATTCAAGAATTCAAAATTTTGTGTATACCAATCAATACGCACACTATCTGAACTATGGTCGATAGATGCGGCTACATATCCTCCACTCTCTAATTGAATAGCTGTTTCATAACTATCCATTTCGCTATTGTTTGTAATTCCGACAACTTCGCTTTCGATGTTATATTCCAACAGAGAAGCAATACCGTCTAATCGCTTAGAATGCACAATATTTCCATTACTGTTTTCAAAACATGCATCGGAATAATTCATGTAAATAATATATTGAGAGGAGTCGAGTACGGTAGTCCATTCTGGATTTTCACCGTCTAAATTGAAGGTACAAATATCATAACCAACACCGCCGTCATTCAAATAGACTCCGGGTACAACGATGAGGTCATCATGAATCACAATATTTGTGCTTGTAATGTTGCCTTGAGTCGGATGATCATACCCATTATTAAAATAGGGGACTTGGGCAGTTGCAGCACCACAAAGCACGACGAAAAGTGATATAAGGAGATTTCGTTTGATAATTTAATAGTTAAAATTCAAAGCACTAAAGTTATAACAAAAAAGCCAAACCATCGAGGCTTTAGGCAGTAAGCTATTGGCTGTTGGCTATTGGCTGTTAGCTATTGGCTTATAAATCTCCCCTCTACCCTCTCCCCTTTTCCATTTGGGTGCATTTGTTTCCACTTGGGTCCATTTGGGTGCACTTTTTTTCACTTGGGTGCATTTGTTTCCACTTGGGTCCATTTGGGTGCACTTTTTTTTACTGTCTCACTGCCACACTATCAAACTATATTTGCCAAAACGATAAAAAAGACATGAAACAACATTTACCATTGGCCGCTCGTATTTTGGTGTCGGTATTGTTCATTTTCTCAGCTATATCAAAGATGTTCCCTATCTGGCTCTTTGAAAAACAAATGATTGACTTGGGATTTGCTGACTGGTGCTCTGCCCCATTCTTTGCTCGTCTATTACTTGCTTTAGAATTAGGTATCGGTATCGCTATTCTTCAAAAGCATTTCTTAAAGCGTCTTATCATTCCTGTTACCATTCTTCTTCTTGTGGTTTTCTGTGCTCACCTTTCTTTTGAAATCTATAAGCACGGTGCAATGAACGGCAACTGCGGTTGCTTCGGACAAATGCTCCCAATGACTCCGCTTGAGGCTTTAATCAAAAACATTGTTACGATTGGATTAATCATCTACATCTATAGAAACGTAGAAGAAAAAGAAAAAGGTAAAAACAACATCATCTATCCATTCGCCATCTATGGTTTCTCTGCATGGTTGATGTTTATGGCATTCCCTTTCTGTCCATGTGCTTCTGATGCTGCGCAAGAGGAAGTATTGACAGAAGAACCAATTGCACCAATTGACTCTATAACAAACACCATCAATGCGGCGGATACAACAACTGCAATCGTTGCTCCAGGAGCAGCTGCTGTTGTTGAAGAGGTTCAACCTCCAATGGTAAAAAGCAAATTCGCTGAGTTCAAGAACATCGGTGGAAAAGCTGTTAACCTCGATCAAGGCAAGAAAATCGTTTGCTGTTTTGCCCCAGGTTGCGACCACTGCTTGGCTACTGCAACGGAGTTGGCACAAATGGCAGCAAAAGGCGGTATGCCTGAAATTTATATCCTATTTATGGATGAAGAAGTGGAAAAGATTCCAGACTTCCTAGCGACTTCAAAAATCAAAGCGAAATACAAAGTATTAGACATACCAAAGTTCTGGACCCTTATGGGCCCTGCAAACACCCCAGCCCTAACCTACCTATGGAACGGAAATGTCATCTACGAATCAGAAGGCACCGAAGGAAACGCGTTCAACGCGGAAAAGCTCAGGAGCAAGCTCAAGTAGTGAGACAGTGTGGCGGTGTGGCAGGGTGGTAGTAGGTTGTAGGTAGTAGGTAGTAGGTAGTAGGTAGTAGGTAGTAGGTAGTAGGTAGTAGGTAGTTACTAGTCGTCGGTCACCGGTAGTCGGTCACCGGTCACCAGTCACCAGTAGTTAGTAACCAGTATTCAGTAATCAGTAACCAGTATGCTTTTTAGCGAAAGTTTTAAAATATCAGAAATGGAATTGAGAGCATTTATGGCTCACAATTCGAGTGAACTTGTTCCTTATCTGAAAGAAGTCATTACTAAAGAACGTGCGGTTTTTGAAACTGTAATGGATCAAGATGACGAAGAAGAAGACTACGAACCGGAGACGTATGCTGTTGCCAATGCTACACGCATACTATTGGAGTTTCGCAATCCTGATATCGTTAATTTTCTCTTTGAAAATGTATTCGACGATGAGGACTTCTCTATCGTATCAATGCAATACAACGACTACTTTCACTTCACGGTGATGTACTTGATGTCGCAAGAATTCGACACGTTTAGAGAGAATGTCTTAGCGATGTCATTCGAGAATTCTAATCTCACCATTTGCCAAGATGTATTGACTTGTCTTGGACATTTCCATCCTGAACTAAAAGAAAAATCAGAAAAGCTCATTGCTGAGCTGTTTGAATTATATAGAAAAGAAGCTACTGCCATTCCACGCAGCGAAGAGAAGCGCGCGGCAATTGAACAGTTGTCATACCTATGTTGGTCTATCGCCGACATGCGCTTAACCCAATTCAAAGAAACTATCAAGTCTGCCTATGCGGATCAACTAGTAGACGAAGAAGTTGTGGGCACGTATGATGAGATCATTGAACAAATCCACCAATCAGAACCTTCAGGGTTGATGT
>JBJOKO010000087.1:0-9326 GCA_046046035.1 Bacteroidota bacterium
ACTTGATTGTCTCCCACTTTGAGGATGAAACCGCCGATCAAACTTGCATCAACTTTTTCTACTAACTCGATAGAGTCACCAGTTCCAAGTTTAGACGCTAGCGCGTGCATTTCTGCGCGCGTTTGATCATCGATCGGAGCAGCAGTCGTTACCTGTGCCATTACTACTTTTCTGTACTCTTTAACTTGAGCAACATAAGAAGCAGCTATTTCGCCAAGCATTCCTTCGCGACCCTTATTAGTAAGGAGCACCATGAATGATTTTGAAATATCTCCGATGTACGAAGCAAAGATCGATTCAATAACTTTCACTTTCGTGTCAGTCTTGATGATCGGACTCAATAAAAGCAATTCCAAGTCGCGGCTATTAGAAATAGTAGCGGCTACCAACTGCATGTCGGCATATACTTCATCCGTCTTGTTCTTCTCGTTAGAGAGGATCAAGAGTGATTTTGCATATCTGGAGGCAATTCTGATTCCTTTCATGATCTCTTAGTTCGCGCTGATTTCAGCAGCCAATGAGTGATTCAATGCTTTTTGTTTGTCGGCTTCGGTGAGTTTTTCTTTCACCAATTTCTCTGCGATGTCAATCGAAAGAGTTGCAACCGAATTTTTCAATTCAGTAATAGCAGCTTTCTTTTGATTGTCAATCTCAGCTTTAGCAGCGGCGATCATACGATCGGCTTCAGCTTGAGCTCTTGCGTGAGCTTCAGCGCGAACCTTATCGCCCATTACTTTAGCTTCTTTGAGAATTTGGTCACGTTCTTCACGAGCCTCACGAAGCAATGCTTCGTTGCCAGCTTGGAGCTTAGCCATCTCACCGCGCGCACGTTCAGCTTCGTTAAGAGCATTTGCAATGCCCTCTTCGCGCTCTTTTAGCGACGACAAGATTGGACCCCACGCCATCTTCTTTAGAAGAAGGACTACGATGATGAACGAAACACTCGCCCAAAAGACGGTACCTACTGATACACTGAGCAAACCTTCCATTTTCCGAGGTTTTCTTGATTAAAAAACACTAGTTGAATTAAGCGATTGCAACGAGCAAGCACACGATCACTGCGAAAAGTGCAACACCCTCTACAAGAGCGGCAGCAACGATCATGTTAGCACGAAGATCACCAGTAGCTTCTGGTTGACGAGCCATTGACTCTAGAGCTGTTCCACCGATACGGCCTACACCGATACCTGCTCCAACTGCTGCTAGACCAGCGCCGATGCCAGCCAAACCTTGATTCATTACTGTGTCCAACAAAACTGTAAGAAATTCCATTGTTTTATGGTTTAAATTATAACGTATTAATGATGGTCTTCTTCATGGTGGTGCTCTTGTGTTGCATCACCGAAATACAATGCAGCCAACAACGTAAATACATACGCCTGAAGGAATGCTACTAGCAATTCGATAAAGAACATGAACACCATAAAAAGTACTGCTCCCACACCTACACTGTAACCCGCTACCGCGCTTGTCTGTCCGAACAACAATACCAATCCTACAAACGCAAGAATGATGATGTGACCAGCAGTAATATTCGCAGTGAGACGAATCATCAATACCGTAGGCTTGATGAACAAACTCATTATTTCAATCGGAACTAAAATCAATTTGATTGGGAATGGCACTCCAGGAGGCCAGAAAATGTGACCCCAATAGTGCTTATTACCATTCACCGAAGTGATGATAAACACAATCGCTGCCAACACCAATGTGATACTCATTGTACCTGTGATATTGAATCCACCAATAAATGGAATCAAACCAAGCATGTTACACATCCAAATAAAGAAGAACGTAGTCAACAAGAATGGAACAAACGCATCTGCTCTCTTTTGACCGATTGATGGAATAGCAACTTCATTGCGAATGAACAAAATGAATGGTTCAAACAAGTTTTGCATTCCCGTTGGAGCCATACCTTTTCTCTTCTTGTAAGCACCAGCCACACTGCGGAAAATGATGATCATTAAAAGAATAACGAACAACATTCCGAATACTGACTTAGTGATTGAGAAGTCCATTGGCTTCACAAATGGATATTTCGCATGCTTACCGTTAGAATCCGCCGCAGGAGCAACAGTCGCCGCTACATGAGCTGTATCAGGTGCTGCGTGATGAACGGTCATTTGACCTTCAACGTGATGAGGTTCAGCATGAACGGTAGTATCAACTACAGCAGCCGTATGAGCTTCTGGAATTGGGTGACCGTGTGCGTCTAATTTTGGAGCCTTTGGATCGAATACAACAATTGTCTCGCCTCTGTTCTCATAAGTGATACCAGAAGAAGATGTGTAAGGCTTGAACTTTAAATGACCGTGCTCATGACCGTCCCAGAAATTGCTTGAAGAGAAAACTTCAAGATGGCCTTCATGATAAAGAATGATTGGAAGAGGAATGTGAATATCACCAACGATGTGAATTTGATGTGCATCCGAAATGTGGTGCATGATCATCTCCCCTGGCTTGAACTTTTCTTCTGCGTGATGACCTTCGGTCGCAGCAGCTTCATGTTGTCCAAACGCAGTGCTAACAATTAGCGCAAACGCGAATAAAGTCAAAGATACTTTCTTCGACAAACTGATTACACTTGTGAGCACGTTTTGCATATGGTTTACCCCTCTGAAAATTGCGCGGCAAAAGTAGGCACGTAATTGATACAAAAAAGCATATATTTAAAAAAAACTTTACATTTCATCTGAAGACCTTATTTGATAGGCCTTTCAGAGGCAAAAAAGTTTATATTTTTTTTAACAACGAATCAATTCCGAATCTCTTTACTTCGTATTCCAATATTTTTGTAGCAATATGAGAACAAATCATGAAATTGACTTCCGCATTTTCGGTGAGGAAATGCAATGTGTAGAAATCGAATTAGATCCGCAAGAAACAGTTGTTGCGGAGTCTGGAGCCTTCATGTATATGGATGATGGAATTAAAATGGAAACCATCTTCGGCGACGGCTCAAAATCAGGTGGCGGCTTCTTTGATAAGCTTATCGGTGCTGGAAAGCGCCTCCTTACAGGTGAAAGCCTCTTTATGACGGCATTCACTCATACTACTGGCGGGAAGGCGAAAGTAGCGTTCGCCTCTCCTTATCCCGGAAAAATCATTCCTCTTGATCTTCAACAGCTTGGGGGCAAAATAGTATGTCAAAAAGATGCTTTCCTCTGCGCTGCAAAGGGCGTGTCTGTAGGAATTGAGTGGCAAAAGCGACTGGGCACAGGACTTTTTGGTGGTGAAGGTTTCATCATGCAAAAAGTAGAAGGCGATGGTCTCGCTTTCTGTCACGCTGGTGGACATATTATAGAACGAGAACTTCGTGCAGGTGAAACTCTTCGCATCGATACGGGTTGTGTTGTAGCCTATACTAAGGATGTTGACTTTGATATCCAATTTGTAGGTGGTGTTAAAAACACACTTTTCGGAGGTGAAGGCGTATTCTTCGCGGTACTCAAAGGTCCTGGTAAAGTTTGGCTTCAAACACTACCAATCTCTCGTCTTGCTTCACGCATCCTTTCCTACAGCACAGGTGGCAGAAAAGAAGAAGGCAGTATCCTTGGAGGACTCGGCAATTTACTTGACGGCGACGGACGATAATCGTGCATAAAACACTCGAAATAGATCAATATATGGAGCTCGCACTCGCTGCGGGCTCTATTATTTTTGACGCAAGAAGTCCCAAAGAATTCGCCGAAGGGCACATTCCTGGCGCTATCAACTTGCCTTTAATGGACAATGACCAACGTCACGAAATTGGTATTACTTACAAAAAACAAGGTCACGATGCCGCAGTTGAAAAGGGTTTCGAACTTGTCGGTCCTCATTTCGCTGAAAAACTAAGACTCGCCAAAGAACTCACTTCAAAAAGAGAAGTTCTCGTCTATTGCTGGCGCGGCGGACTTCGCAGCAATATTCTCGCATGGCTTCTGCAAACTGGTGGATTTAAAGTCACGTTGCTAAAAGGAGGGTACAAAGCCTTCAGAAATCAAAACATGAGTTTGTTTTCTACAAAAGGTCACCCCATTATTCTCAGCGGAAAGACTGGAGTTGGAAAAACAGAAATTCTGGAGAAACTAATTGCCGCCAATCAATACGTTATCGATTTGGAAGGCATCGCAAATCATAAAGGTTCTGCCTTTGGTGGACTCGGCCAAAACGAACAACCGAATCAAGAACAATTTGAAAATCTTCTTGGCAATCAATTCAGAACAATACCGAATGATCATTCGGTTTGGATTGAAAATGAAAGTCGATTCATCGGGCGAATTCGTATACCTGATCTAATCTTTAATCGCATGAAATCCGCACCCATCGTGGATATTGAGCGACCAATTGAAGAACGAACTACTCGCATTCTTAGCGAATACGGTCATTTCCCAAAAGAAATTCTCGCAGAAAAAACACGCACACTTGCCAAAAGAATGGGCGGAGAGCAAGTAAAACAATCGCTTGAATTTCTAGAGAATAATCAACTAGAAGAATGGGTAAAATTGCTGCTTCATTATTATGATAAAGGGTATACTCACAGTCGCAGTTTAAAAGAAGAAGAAGACCCTGATTCAAACACCGTAATCCACGTATCTTCGTCCACTAATTTCGATGAAATGATCAGTAAGCTCATCGACTTAGCGAATCAATGGAAGAAACCGCAATACCAGTAAAACTCACACAATATAGCAGTGGCTCAGGCTGCGGGTGCAAAATTTCACCTAGTGTTTTAAAAGAGATGTTGGCATCGAATGATGTCCTTCCTTCTCACCCGAATCTTATTGTTGGTCACGAGTCAAACGATGATGCAGCTGTGTATGATGCAGGCAATGGCACGTTCATTATTAGCACCACAGACTTCTTCATGCCGATTGTAGATGATGCATTTACTTTTGGAAAAATAGCGGCTACAAATGCGTTGAGCGACGTATACGCCATGGGCGGCACACCGATAATGGCTGTTGCAATTCTCGGTTGGCCAATTTCCAAACTCAATCCAGCCCTCGCAGCGGAAGTGATTGAAGGAGGAAGATTCATGTGCAGAATGGCAGGAATTCCCCTAGCAGGCGGACATACCATCGAAAGTCCTGAGCCATTCTTTGGACTAGCCGTAACAGGCACCGTACTTCCCGAACATTTAAAGAAAAACAATACAGCGAAAGAAGGAGATCAACTCTTCCTAACTAAACCATTGGGGGTTGGCATTATTTCTACTGCAGCGAAAAGAGGCATAAATGCAGATGGTGATCTCCTTGCAGCGATTTCATACATGTGTACCCTAAACAAAATGGGCAAAGCTTTGGGTAAAATCAAAGGTGTGAATGCAGTGACCGATGTCACAGGATTCGGTCTCTTGGGTCACCTCATTGAAATGACAGAAGGGAGTCAACTTTCAGCAGAAATTGTATTTGAAAAAATACCAGTGATTCCCGCCGCAAAACGATATGCAAGTCAGTTTATCTATCCAGATATGACTACAAAAAATTTCTCTGCATACTCTTCGAAAACCACAAGTTTGAGCGCTGAACAACTTTTCATTATGTGTGATCCTCAAACGAGTGGCGGACTTTTGGTGAGTGTTGCGAAAGACGCTGTAGACGAGTATTTGCAATGCGTTCGCGACTTTTCTTTGCAAGGAATCGCAGACTATTGTATTGGTGAAATGAAAGTGCAAGCAGAAAAAATTATCACCGTGGTATGAGTACAAAGAACTTTTCTCAAACCAATGAATGGGTGAAAAATCGACTTGCAAATCGCAGAGAATTTTTCGGCAGCAGACATTCCTTTTTCAAACTATTTCAGCACGGGATTGTCTATTCATTTTTAGAAATAAAAAATAAAAAACTCAAGACCTTTTTCCATCTACCGATATTCATTCAAAAATGGAGATGGCAGTTAAAGTCATTTTTAAAATCTGGAAAAAAGTCAATTCAACTGAATGAAATTGTGATGCTCGATCCGGGTCGAGTGCATATTGATGAAGATGGAAATATAGTTTCTGTTTATTTCAATAAAATTCAGCAAACCCTTGACAATTCTAGATACACAACAATCAATGA
The DNA here is from genome assembly GCA_046046035.1 of Bacteroidota bacterium. GTDB lineage: Bacteria > Bacteroidota > Bacteroidia > Flavobacteriales_D > Sanyastnellaceae > JAIXWP01. Next base: position 6,048 of record JBJOKO010000087.1, read on the forward strand.
AGACCCAAAACATGGGCTTCAATGTGATTATTCCATCGCAGATTTAGAGCAATTGCCGTTTCCTTCAGGCAAAGAGTTTAACGAAATGCTTGAAGAAGTAAACGGTGTTGCAAATTCGCTTCGAAACAGTGAGTATTTCACCCAAGAAGAAAAGGAACTCATACAATCTAGTCTGCATCTTTTTCTTGTGGCCTACGTGCGCTATCTCGCAGTATTCAAATTGTCAAAAGTGAAGAAGCTATTTTTCATTCGACATTATCACAACGAAGGAATAATCGCTGCTGCCAAGGATTGCGGAATAGAGACTATAGAGTTACAACATGGATTAATCAATAAACATGATTTGTATTACGTCTATGATCCCTCATTAAAAGACACCCTCAAAAATGCCTTTTTCCCAGATAAAATTCTCTTGTTTGGAAAGTATTGGGAAGATGTTCTTATGAAGGGAAGTGAGTGGAAACCCAGCCAATTCACCATTGCAGGTGAATACATGAGCTCAAGAAAAGCAAACAATCAAAATCTGATTAAGGAAAATCTAATTCTGATTGCATCACAAAAGACATTAGATCATATTTTCATTCCAAGAATAAAATCATTGATAGAGACACTAAAAAATTACCCCGATTGGAGAATAGTCATTAAACTTCATCCGTCAGAGAAGAAGATCGAGGCCTATCAATCACTAGTTACATCGAATGTTGAACTTGCTCCTTTGAAAAGCAATATTTACGACTATCTCGAAAAATCAAAAATCCAACTGAGCATATACAGTACGACCTTTTTTGACGCCATCGGAATGTCAGTTACAAATTTCGCATGGACAGGCGATTTCATAGGCAGTGATTATGCCGAAGCCCTAATTGAAGACAATATAGCTTTTGACGGAAATCTGAAAAACATTATTGAAGAATACAAATACTTTGAAAACCAAGGGATAAAAAACCTTTCAAGGGACTATTTCTATACTGCTTTTTCGAGTGAATCCTTTGGTATATAGTGAATTGCTTTTTTCACTATATTTGACATTCAATAAACCTTATTTCAAAAATGAAGAAGTTTTTACTTTTCATTGCATTTTGTGTTGCGCTCAGCACAAACTTGTTTTCTCAAGCATCGTCAGCAACAGCTGTTACTGTAACGCCTGTGGTCTTTACTGGTGCTCCAACAATGGCCACTTACAGCCTTGTTCTTGGTTCAGCGCAAACATTCAACACATGTGTTGGATCCCAATCCGTATACTGGTTTAAATTCAATATTCCTGTTCCATCTATCTCTACCAACGGAACTCGTTCAGTAAAAATCACGGCCAATTCTGGTTCGTTTTCGCCTGTTATCGATTTTTACGATAGCGCCGTAACATTTAAAGAATGCGTAACAGGGAATGTTATGCGCACTACGCCAACTACAAATGCAATTATTCCTGGACAAGATTATTATTTCAGAATTAGTTCAACAACCCTAGCAACGGGTTCTTCCTTTACTCTCGCGGTAGAATACTATCCAGTTGCTGAGGTAAGATCTGGATACTATCCAACTGTTGATGCTGATGGTTATGGACTTTGTGATCAAATCAAACGAAACAACGTGTCTGGTGTTTCTGTAACCAATACTCGCTTCCGATTAGTTCCTACTACTACGCCCAATAACGGTGGATGTACAGCTACAGTAACTGGATCGAACACCATTGTTTTGACCAACCAATTTACCTGCGCTTGTTTCGGAATTAACTACGATTGTTATGTTGAAGTTCAAGTAGACGGACACTGGTGCGGTGAGAGTTTAGCACGACCAATACAATTCCAATCTGGCCCATCAACCAACATATTATCGACGTCTCCATTTACTTTCCCACTGGACTCTACCATTGGAGCCGCATATGCTTGTGGAGGATCTGATTACCAATGGCGATTTGTAAGCCAAAATGGAACCACCATTACGTGTGATCTAACCAATAACAGTTCAATTGACTTGGATATCAAATGTAATTGTCTTCGATACAACAGGATTTACCAAGTAATGGTTCGAGTAAGAGCTTCGTGTAATTCCAATCTTTGGAGCGAGTGGTGTGGTCTAACTGGCCCAAATTCTGATCCGTTGATTATGTACACACCACCGATGCCGGCGATCATTATCCCAGCAAACAAGTGCAATACAGTGTTGGCTCCATTCACTTATTTAGATGTCGATTATATTGCCAATGTCAGCAATTACCATTTCCAAAGTACTCGTGTTAGCCCTACCCCTCCTTATGCTCCAATAGCTGCGCCAGTAGTTATAATCAACAATACAAATTCGGGCTACGTTATTGTAGGAAATACTGCAGGAGCAACATACCGCACGTGCTTCAAACCATCAATTACTTCATGTAATTCCCCACAAGAGGGAAGCTGGGGACCTTATTGCTATTATGCTATATCACCTGGAACAGCTCCATCTGGCATGACTTTAGAAAATCCGCAAGAAGACAATGCTGTTGTTCAAGTTGTCGATGAGTCTATCTCAGAAAATCCATTGGAAAGCAACGTTTCAATTTATAAGAATGGCGGAGAGACTATCGTAATGATAGACTTAAAGGAAAATTTGATTTCTGGGGATGCACAAGTACGCATGTACAATTTGAATGGTCAATTGGTTTACGCTGACAACTTTGTTAACTCCACTGGTGTATCAGTATTCCAATTAGGAATGCCTTCAGATTTGGCAAACGGCACTTACATCATGCATATCACTTGCGACACCTTCTCAACAGCTGAAAAGGTAGTCTTCGCAGGAATGAATTAGAAGTCCAATGTAAGTTGCGAAGGAAGCAACGCGAATGTCATTCGATGATGTTCACATGCTCCATGCGCTCTGATGGCATCACGATGTGCCATTGTAGGATACCCTTTATTTTGTTCCCAACCGTAATGCGGAAACTCTGCATGCAGTTTTTGCATGTACTCATCTCTGTATGTCTTTGCCAAAATAGAAGCCGCTGCAATACTCTTCACTTTTCCATCACCCTTGATAATACACTCATGGGAGATTTCATTGTACGGGATAAATGCATTGCCATCAATCACGATGTGCTGCGGTCTTAATTTAAGTTGATCCAAAGCGCGATGCATCGCAATGAATGAAGCATTACGAATATTGATTTCTTCAATTTCTCTTGGATAGACAAAAGCAACAGCCCAGGCCAATGCTTCTTGTTCAATTATGGGGCGAAGCAATTCCCTACTCTTTTCGGTGAGTTGCTTGCTATCATTTAGTAATGGATGTTTGAATTTTGGGGAA
>JBJOKO010000088.1:0-9189 GCA_046046035.1 Bacteroidota bacterium
AAAGGAATTTACGACCACTGTCCCATTTGAAATACGAAGAGGATTGATTATTTTGAAGGTTGGAATTGCTGGAGAGGTCTATGATTTTATTTTAGATACTGGTGCGCCAAATGTTGTTTCGACGGACTTGGCTGAAAAATTAGGGCTTAGATCAAAGGTGGAACGGAAAGTAGGGGATAGTCAAAGTAAAAAAAATGATTTGGGATTTGCTGAGATCGAAAACATAGAAATTGGTGGCATCAACTTCTTGAATACTGGCGCTGCAATAGCTGATTTACAAATGTCGGATGCCATCCGTTGTTTGGATATTGATGGTTTGATTGGATCAAACTTGATGAGAAAAGCTATTTGGAAATTCGATTTTCAAGCGCAAGTAATTACCATTACAACCTCAATGGAAGCGATTGAATTGGGAAGCGATGTATTGAAAATTCCATTTACAACAAGTCTGCAAGGAACTCCAATTATGAATGTAAAATTGGATAGTACAACACATCAAACTGCTATCATAGATTTGGGTTCCAACGGTGGTTTTAGTTTCAATAAAAAGAGCGGTTTAAGTATCGTTGAGAATGATAAGTCAATAGAACATGTAGAATATTTTGGTGCTCAGATGTCAGGATTGTATGGTCTTGGCGCTCCGGATACAATTATGTTTGCAAAGGTTCCCAATATTGTTATTGGAGACGTTCAAGTGTCGCAAACCATTGCCACATTCAGCAAGACCAATGCAATCATAGGTACTGAGTTTTTCAGTAATTACGATCTGATTATAAACTGGAATATAAAAGAAGCTTTGCTGATCAAGAGAAAGGACTTTATCAATTCGTCGTTAGAGGAATTCGGTTTTAATATTAAATATGAAGAAAAGAAAGTAATGATTGGAGGCTTGTACTCTGGATCAAGCGCACATAAGGAAGGTCTTCTTTTGAATGATCATATAATACATATCGGTGATAGAAAGTTTGATGATATTAGTCCAGAAGAATGGTGCGAAATCATGTTTGCTGATTTGCACAAAGAGGATGATCAGGAGGTGGTAGTCAAAGTCCTCCGCGACGGCGCCGTTGTCACATTTACTTTGAAGAAGGAGAAGGTTCTTTAAGGAATTAAAACTACTTTTATTCTCATGAGAATCTCATTATTCCTTTCATTATTAATTATTGCGCTTGCCTTCAGCAATGTCAATTCCAATATAGAAGGTCAAAAAACATCATTACCAGATGAAGGTGATGCTTTGCAATCAGTTCATGTGAAAAGTGAAATGCCCACGAATTTAAAGCCTGTATTTGGATACAGGTTTGTTATTTCTGGTGACTTTGATGGAGATGGAAAAGATGAAAAAATGATTGAACATTTTTATTCTGGAATTGACAATAAGGAAACCAATAAGTTCTACGACAGTTTAGCAGAGTATGATCAACTTGTTACACTCACAATTGCTAAGGATCCTATATCATTTGTAATTTCCGAGAATGAGAATATCGATACGCTCCATATTGCCGCGGGAGGTCAATTATTAGGACTTTCATATTGTAAGAATGAAGGAGATTTAAATGGAGACGGTACAGATGAGATTTCTTACGTAGTGGATTGGGCTGATTGGTCTAGTTTGAATACTTGGCATATAGTTTCTTATAAGAATAACGAATGGACAGAACTCTACTCATTTGATATCTGGGATTGGCAATTGCCTAATCTGCCAGAAACGTTCAATGATTATGGGCTTTTCGGATTAGACAACAAAATAATAAATACCACTAATGATTCCGTAAATGACCTCTTGGAGGCACAATTGCTAAACTTCCCAGGACTTGTAAAGAAAGTCGGAAGAAATAAGATTCAGGTGATTTATAGAAATGAGGAGGCAATGGAGGATTCGATGGTAGTGAATTTAAATGGTCTTATAAAATGAAAGTGAACCAATCTTTTTTTTCTTTGTTTAGCGCACAGTAGTTTTATTTTAAAGCCAAAAGCCAACAGCCAATAGCCAAAAACGTCACTTGATTAACTTGGAAGGAATGACATGATAGAAATACTCCGTAATCATATTTCGAGTCGGCTAGGAGAGGATATTGATAATTTGGATATTGTTCTCTCCAAGTTTAAACACATTACTACCAAACGAAACGAAGAGCTGTTAAGGCAAGGCGACGTTTGCAAGTATGTTTACTTTGTTGCGAAGGGATGCTTGCAAGTATACGTATATGACAAAGAATTCAATGAAACAACGCGAGATATTGTCATCGAAGACAATTGGTGTTCAGAGCTGTTGAGTTTTGGAAGCGGCAATCCTGCCAAAGAAAATATTAGATCAGTTGAACCTTGCGAATTGTTTTCCATCGATCGACAGAATTTCCAGGAAATGATGGAAACAGTCCCCCAATTTGATAAGGTCTACAAACAAATACTTGAGGCATCTTATGCTAACTCAGTTTATCGTATAAACACATTTGTTTCTCTTTCTGCATTGGAAAGAATAAAGTGGTTGATGGAATACAGGCCATCGCTTATGACGAGGGTTTCAAGCAAACTTATTGCGTCTTATTTAGGTATCAATAAAGATGTTTATAGCAGGCTAAAGTCCAAACTCTGATTTGTAGACTTTTGTCATCATTCATTGAAATTTAATGGTGGAGTTTTGCTTCATTATTCACACCTAAATATCAAAAAAATGATTGAGTATTTATTGTTATTTCGAAACGCGAGTGCCGAAAACGGGTATTTAACTACCTCACAAGACATGGCCGAGGACATGCCGAAATGGCAAGCATGGATTGGTAATATCGCTATGCAAGGCAAGTTGGTTCACACCGCACCCATGCGATATGACGCTACAATTGTAAACACACAAGGAGTATTAGACGGACCGCACAAGGAACATAACAGTGTTTTAGTTTCTGGTTTTCTGATTTGCAAATCAGACAGTTTGGAAGAAGTGCAGGAATGGAGCAAGTCTTGTCCCATTCTGAAGTATCCAAACAGCTCTGTCGAAATAAGAACGCTCATCCCATTTCCCACCAATTAAAAATCTAAATATGGACAAAATACTTAATTTGGGAAAGTACATTTTCCCGCTATCTTTTTTACTTTATGTTGGGCTACACCTAGGTAAACCGGAAGTGGGAGCCTCATTTGTACCTGATTTCATTCCATTTCCTCTCTTCTGGAATTATTTTACTTTGGTTTGCATCATCATGTTTATTGTTAGTGCGGTCTTTTCAAAATACGATAAGTTGGGTTACACCATGATGGCTTTGTATGTGCTGTTGATGGCCATATTGGTGCATGTTCCACGCGCTATGGGCAATGATTTAGGAATTGGAAGTATGACCGCTGATATGGCGAGAGAACAGGAACTAGAAATGGTGAATGTTTTTAGAAATATTATGGTAACAGGTGCCTTATTGGGCTTTGCAAAATTTGTCGCTAAGGACAAGAGGATAATAGGTTAAAAGAGCAACACTAAATTTGAAGTCGGAACAGCAATTGTTCCGACTTTTTTGTATTTTATATTTTGATTGTGATGTCTCAAAATCAAAATGACTCTTAGTAGAAACAATTTTTTTCAGTAAAATGTGAACGAAAGATAGCTTGAAGACCAACGCGGATTATCTTTATAAAACAATGCTGAATAAAATGATTAGGTCTATTGTATTTTTAGTTTTACTAGGTATGTTTTCCTGCAATGAAAGCCCATTGAAAGAGCAGGATTCAAACTCATCATTAGAAAAGACAATTTCAGAGCCTGCTGAAGGTTGCAAACCTTCTCAAGTGTTTTTATCCTTATTGGAATATATGGATTCAAGTTCTTATTCCATTGATACTTCGACAATTTCTAGTGCGACTCATCTATTTGAAAACATCAAAGTAAATCGTGAAGAATATTCCGAAACATTTATTCATGAGCTACTCAGTGATTCTAGTGTTTTTGAAGAAGGGTCAGCGGGTTTAGCTAGCGTTAATTATAATCCCAAGTATGATTCTAGTTTTAGTAAAGTTTCTTGCATTTGGTCTTATTCTTGGCGAATACCAGATACACAGGATGGCTTAAAGAGAAAGGGCACAGTGGAAGAGTGGGTTTTCGACACTGAATCTACCGCGAAATTTGCGTATGAATTTTTAATAAATGAACAGAGAAAAATAGGTTTTCCTTTCTGCAAAACACCTGCTTTCTATGTTCAATCAGATCGATACCTATATTTATTTCATTCTGATAATAGTGGTGTAGGGTATCGAAATAAGCCTTTCTATGAATGGCTGAAGAAAAGAGTTACTTGAACGAATCTACTATATCCTCATGAGCAATATCGAAATCAAAAAAGTATATCTTTCCCAAATCGCTGAACTGCGAGACATTAGCGTTCGAACATTCTTTGAAACATTTTCGGAACAAAATTCCGCAAGCGACATGCAGAAGTATCTTGACAATAGTTTGAGTCTAAAAAAGCTTTCTGATGAATTGGAAGATGAGAACTCTGAATTTTATTTTGCTATTCATGAGAATGAAGTCATTGGATATTTGAAAGTAAATTATGGAGATGCTCAAACAGAACTAAAAAAAGAATCATCTCTTGAAATAGAGAGAATCTATGTTCTCAAGGAATTTCATGGTAAAGCTGTTGGACAACTCATGTATGAAAGGGCACTCAAAATTGCGAATCAAAGGGAAGTAGACTATGTTTGGCTTGGAGTCTGGGAAAAGAATCCGCGAGCTATTGCTTTTTATAAGAAAAATGGATTCGTAGAATTTGACAAGCATATCTTTAGACTTGGCGAAGATGATCAAACCGATATCATGATGCGTTTGAAAGTGCGCTAACACTACATTAACTATGGAATTATGAAAATGAAAAACATCAAACCTCTACTTCTCTTACTAATGATATGTTTCTTCGGATTGACATCGTTTATGACGAATCCGAAACCACATCTGATTGTCGGATTTTGGAGCATTTTTGAGCAGAAGGCCGTTACATTAAAGAGTAAAAAGAATTTCATTGATCAGTTTTATTTTGGGAGCAATGAAATTTCCTCGAGTATTAGCTTAATAGACAAGAAGGAGAAAAGAAAGGATATGCGATTGGCTTATCGCATCTACGAGAATATGGATGGGTATAACGTTCCAATCCTTTTATTCGTCAACACATGTGATAAAGATTTCAGGCTTGCATTCACCATTGAGAAATTGACGAGGGATACATTGGAGTTGAAATGTATTAGAGATGTTGTTCCCGCTGAGATGGAGTTGAATAGAGAGACTTTAGTGTTTGGTAGAATAGCTGGACCACCAGAAAACATGCCTGATAGTGAAGGGGCTATAGAGATTGAAATTGATACACGTGAGCAATAGTTTTGAAAGCACTTACAAATGAAACTCGGATTCAAAAAAGCATTAATCATTTTCAAGTACCTCTCCGCTATTTTTACAGTGGTGTTCTGGATCTATGTGATTTACGATGATTACATTTTTATAGAAAAATATGGTTGGTCTTTTCCGTTGTTCGGTGCTTGGTTTATCTGGTTTCTTATGTATTTCATAGCATTTGCAGTATATTTTTGGATGCTGAGTTCGGTTGTAATTATTGTCCGACATTTGATTGTTAAAAGAAAGCGAGATGCCGAAAATTGAGATTACCACTGAAATTAATTCGACACTCGAAATTTGCTTTGACTTGGCGCGAAGCATTGACTTGCATAAGATATCTACAGCAAAGACCAATGAGCAAGCGATTGCAGGAAGAACAACTGGTCTTATCGAATTGAATGAGTCTGTTACTTGGGAGGCAACTCATTTTGGGATAAAACAAAAACTTACGTCAAAAATTACTGCGTTTGATCGTCCTTCTTATTTTAGAGACGAACAAACAAATGGGATTTTCAAATCATTTAATCACAGTCATACATTCGAACTAGTAGATGGTCGAGTGATAATGAAAGATGTATTTGAATATGAATCGCCGTTTGGTTTTGTTGGACGGATTTTTAATACACTTGTTCTGACAAGCTATCTGAGGCGCTTCTTAGAAGAGCGAAACCGTATTATCAAAGAATTTGCGGAGTCGGAGAAATGGAAGTTGGTTTTGGGAGAGGAAAATTTGAACTGAAAAATGCTAGAATTACTTATTCTCTTTTTATCAATTTGTTTGAGCTTTTTGAGTGTATACACTCGGAAGAGCAAACAGATTTCTCTAAAGGAAAAGTATGTATTAGTGACTTTTCTTGTTTGTGCTGGAGTTATCTTCTTTTTCAGATCAGACAATATGTCTTGGAAGTTTATTGGTTATTTCATGGTTGTTCCTCCTGTTACTTTTTTTGTAGAAAGGCTGTTCAGACTACTAAGTATAAAATTTCAGAATAGAGATTTTCATTTGAATTTGCGATATTCTAGTGAAATAGACGAGAGTTTTCCTATGCGAGGAAAAAATCCGCATGTAACAACTTTGGATATAGTCTTTTCCATTTCGATGTTGGTTACAATAATGGGACTGATTTTTCTTGGTGTAATGTATCTCTCGCCGTTTAAAAGAAGAGCGACGAATATTGATGAAACGAACTGGCAGGATCATTCTGATATTTCAGCGCATCCTCTTTTTATCGAATCCGTTTTTCAAAGGAATTATCGAGATTCTTCGGGATGGAAACAAGGTGTTTGGGATGTCTACAAGAATGGCGTTTTAAAGGGATTTGAAACCTATAGCAACGATACATTAGAAGGATTAACCGAGAGCTGGATAAATTATCCTGGACAAAGAATACGCGGGTCTTACGAGCATGGAAGTAAAACAAGCTGTTGGATGCATTTTGAAAATGATTCGAATCTTGTCATGGTAGTGAGTTATGAGAATGACACAGCTATTTGGACAGGGTTTCCTTTGGCTGACTTTAATTATCCTAAACCTGTTAAGGGATTTTCTATTGAATCGGAAAGTGTTCTTATCGAATGCCCTCATGCGAATAACGTCATTTGGTACAGAGGATTATTTCTTAAAAAGCAGCCCGTGGGATTGCATAGAATGTACTATCCAAATGGCAATATCAAATTCGAGGTTGATTATTCGACTGGGGTAATCAAAAAGTTTGATGTGAATGGAAGAGAGAAGTAGGTTTGAATTAGATTACTTTTGAATATGAAATTTATTTTGAAAATTATAACATCATTCTTGTTATTCGTTTGGACGAATGAAGTTATTGCATTTGAAATATCCACTCAGTGTGAATTTCTTTTATCGTTCTCTGAGCAAGACACAACAATCGATAAAGCCGAGAAAGAAGAAGCGATAATTGTTGATCCCGAAGTTCCACCAACATTCAGGGATGGAGGCGAAGCTGGTATGCAGAAGTTTATTCAAGATAATTTGAAATACCCTCAATTGGAATGCACGAATGGGACTGTATATATTGATGTTACTGTCGATGCCACTGGTCAGGGGAGGAATTTTACAATAGCAAAAGGACTTTCTCCAAACACTGATGCAGAGGCACTCCGTGTAGTGAAATTGATGAGGTTTAATCCGGGAACTTTTGACGGAATTCCCAAGGAGATGAAATTAAGGATTCCGATAAAATTTCAGTATTGAATGTGGATTGATTTTTTGAAGTTCTTGAGTATAATACTAGCTCAAAGCCGAAACCAAAGAATTTTCAATGGATTGCTTAGCCTGCTGTTGCTTGGAGTAATCGTCTATACTTGGAGATTTGTACATATTTCAAGTGATATAAGATCTCAAGAGAGAGCAAATCTCATAAAACTGCTATTCCTTGTTTATGGGATTCAAACATTCGTAAATCGAAGATGGATAAACACATTTATCATTTGTTTATATTTATCATTGATTGCCTGCGTGATAAGCACTTTTGTCTATTCCTTTTTTGATCCCAATGATTCTTTTTTGAAAAAGGAATATGGTCTGCTTTTTAGGTCTAGTATTGTTGTTGCAAGAATCGTTTTTTTCATAGTATTAATATGGCTTACGAATAGGACTAGACCACAACTGATTACACGAGCAATTTCTGAGAATAATTTATAGAAAATGAAAAAACTAATACTCACCATTACTATACTGACAGCCACGTTCTGTCTGGGATACGCATTTAGTGAAATCACTAGATCAAAAGAAAGTGAGGCTGAACCCAAACGTGTAACTGGAATAGGAGGAGTGTTTTTTAAATGCAAAAATCCAAAGGAAATGAACGCGTGGTATCAGACTCACCTTGGTTTGAATGCCAATCCCTATGGCGTCATGTTTGAATGGTACGAAAGTCCAGATAGCACGTCATTTGCTCAAACACAATGGACTCCTTTCCCTGAAACTACAACGTATTTCGGTGCAACTGAGCAACGTTTTATGATCAATTACAGAGTAGAAAATATGGAATCTCTCGTTGCAAATCTGAAAAAAGAAGGTGTAATACTTGTAGATAGTATCGAAACATACGACTACGGAAAATTCATTCATATCCTCGATCTAGAAGGAAATAGAGTCGAACTTTGGGAGGCTATAGACTAGATAATATTTATTGCGCGAATGAGAAACTCAATATTCTTTTTGATTCTTTCATTACTCTGCATTGGCGGACGGAAGTATACTTCTGTTAATTTACGTGACAGTAAGAATGGAGAACAGGATTCTGTTTTTTCAGAAATCGCTTTTTATCCAGAGATTCGTGACTCATCAAAATTCATAACGGAATTACTTGATTTTTGTAATATTGAACTAGAGCCCAGTGTCGTTGGAAATGGAAAAATTTCTTCGTTTAAAAAAGTGAATATCTATGGTTCTGCTTCTGATTATATATTGATAGAATACGATTATGCAGAAAGAAGCAGCGCTTCTTATCCATGGAAATATCAGTTTCTATTTACAAACCAAGGAACCTTAATAGAAACAATGTCCGCTTTACGTTTTGAATGGATAAGTATTTTCAAAGATGAAAATCCATTTTTATTGGCTTTGTCATCCACTTCTAAAGGTAACGGTGGCCATAATCTTTACCAAATCTCTGGAGAGAAGCTAGAGGATGTTCTCGATGATGAGCTGGATTATTTTCTAAGAACCTATGATGCCCATGAGGACAACGCTATCAATCAGCCTTATGAAATGATGCTATTGATTGAAGATAAAAACGCCGATGGACTAAATGACATCGCTTTCAAAGGTAAGGTGATTCTACTCCAGGCTCCAATCG
>JBJOKO010000089.1:0-9171 GCA_046046035.1 Bacteroidota bacterium
CATGGAAACAAGGACGAGTTCACAAGATTAAAAGATGTGTTGACGACATGTGTGTAGTGCTTCCTTTTGAAAAAGATTTTTATACGCGCTTTAATTACAACGCTCATTTTGTTGGGCATCCTTTGTTGGATGAAATAGCCAAAGACGACAGCACAAGAGAAAAGCAAGAGATTATTGCTCTTCTCCCCGGATCAAGAAAACAAGAAATTTCAGCCATGCTTCCTATTATGCTGAAAGCGGTAGAGAATGCTGGAAATTATAAGTGCATAATTGCCGGTGCTCCAGGAATGACTGCCGATTTCTACGCTCCATTTATTGCAGGAAAAAACGTAGAACTTGTTTTTGGAAAGACCTATGAAGTCCTGAAAATGGCGAAAGCTGGGCTTATCACAAGCGGCACCGCGACACTAGAGGCTGGTCTGCTAAAGCTTCCACAGGTTGTTTGCTACAAGGCGAACAAGATTTCTTACATGATTGCGAAACGATTAGTCAAAATCAAATATATCTCACTTGTCAACTTGATTTTGGATAAGCCTGCCGTTCTGGAATTAATCCAAGATGATTTGAATGTGGAGAATATTCGCAAAGAATTAGATGCCCTTCTGAATTCAGAATCTCGAAAAAAACAGATGGCAGACGACTACGCGGCATTGTACGAAAGACTTGGTGGCGTGGGCGCTTCAGAAAGAACTGCCACTATAGTGTTGAAAACTAAATAAACACGTTGATTTCTTCGTTGGAACGGAAATTACTTTCGTTCTGTGAGAAAGTCTTATTTAATCATATTATTTTGTCTTCTTTCCATCTTGGGATGGGCCGCAGAGCCCATAAAGATTGGATTATTCAATGGCCAAACCTTCAGCCGCGCTGGTATAAATGTGGTGAAAGGCACTATATCAGTATATGCTGATGGTGAATTAATAGGTCAGTTGAATAGCGGCGGCCACGCTGATATTAGTTCCATCGGTGCGGGCGTTTCAATCGTATTTAATGGAAGCACAAAGTCGGGATACAAGAAAATCACACTTGACGGTGGTTCTTTATCTCAGTTTAAAATTCAACCTGTTGGTTCAAAAACCAATTCACGGGTTTATGAAGGTAAACTAATTGCTGTTCAAGCACCGAGCAGACTTCAATTGATAAGTCAATTGCCCGTGGAAAAATATGTTTCAGGTGTAATTGAAGCCGAAGGTGGAAGCAATCATCATATAGAATACTATAAAGTACAAGCTATAATCAGTCGAACGTATGCCTGCGCAAATCTTCGTCGCCATGAGGCAGAAGGCTTTAGCGTTTGTGACGGCACACATTGTCAAGTTTATCATGGATTAGCTCGTCATACGCCAGATGCGGTTGTTGCTACTCAAGAAACCGAAGACATGGTAATTGTCGATCAGAACATCGACCTTATCACGGCAGCTTTTCACTCGAATTGTGGAGGTCATACAGTCAATGCCGAGGATGTATGGAGTAAGCCTCTCTCCTACTGCGTTGGGCGAGCAGATACCTTTTGTTTGGTGATGCCTCACAGCAATTGGGAGAAATCTGTTCCCAAAAATCAATGGACCGACTACTTGGAATCGAAGCGTTTTCCACTCACTGATTCAAGCTATGCATCAGCACTAGCTTACTTTCCAAGTGAAAAACAAACCTATTTTGTAGATAGCACCTTGAAGATCCCGACAAAGCTTATTCGTCAAGACTTCAAGCTTCGCAGCGCCTATTTCACTGTGCATCAGCATGGTGAAAATGTCACTTTCATTGGACAGGGCTTTGGACACGGGGTCGGACTTTGTCAAGAAGGTGCTATGAGAATGGCTACTTTGGGCTATTCCTACAGCGAAATCATTCATTTTTACTATAAGGATGTGCATCTTATCCCTCTCCGCTTCATCGCTTTCTTCAAAGAGGACGTTCCTTAACACTCTTTTAGAGCCTTTAACAGCTCTGAGCAAGTTTCCGTTCTTATCTTAGCACTATCCAAACATAACCTCAATGTCAAAGATTTATCTCTCAAAATTTGTTTTGATTTTGTCATGTATGCTCTTCTCTTTTGTTGCTCTTGCGCAAACAAAAGCGAAAATTCATATCAAAAAAGAAATCAACGGTCAAACTGTTGAAGAGACAAAAGAAATTGATTTGGCCAATGGTCAAGATCTTTCTGAGATTCTAAAAGAATTGGGTGTTGTAGATGAATTAGGTCAACTTCTTCCTGGACAAGAATTTCAAATCAATATTGAAAAGTCGAATCAAGATGGAGAAAACAGTTCATTTGACTTGAACTATTTCCCAGAAATGAACTTTCCCTTTGCTCAAGGATGGGACATGCCTGAGATGGAACCACAAGCATATTTAGGTGTTATGCTAATGGGAGGAAATGGAAATAGTAATGTCGTAGAAATATCAGAAGTAATAGAAGGCACCGCAGCTGATTTGGCTGAGTTAGAAATTGGTGATCAAATTCTAAAAATAGATGAGACTGAGATAGCTAGTATCGAGGATGTCATCAATTACATTCACCAAAAACAACCAGGCGACGAGGTAAAGTTGACTTTCTTAAGAGATGGAAAAAAGAAAACTAAAAAGGTTGTTCTTGGTGAAAGAGAAGTTGGACCAATCATGTTTAATCCTAATATGGAGAATGGCGAAATGCCAGCATTTCCTGTTCCGAACTTTGACTATTTCTTTGATGGGGATTCAATAACCATTATTTGTCCAGACAAAAATCTTTGTGATTCAATGAAGATTTGCCAACCCTTTACATGGGAAGGCGAAGGTTTCCACAATGAAGAAACGCCTTTCTTGGGTGTAACTCCAGGAGGACTTTGCTATCAACCAGGAGTGTTAATAGGATCAGTAATTCCTGGATCAACTGCGGAAGAAATAGGTCTTTTGGAGAATGACATTATTCAAGAAATAAATGGAGTTAAGATCAGCGACTTTGATCAAATGAAAGAAACCATCTGCAAGCAGAAGGTTGGAGAAGATATCAAAGTGACTGTTGAGCGAGATGGCAAGGAAAAAACATTTGAAGGAAAGCTTGGATCAAAAGCGAGCAGCACAAAAGACGATTTCCGAATTTTCCATGACTACCAAGGAATGGATGAACTTGGCAACTACAATTACAATTTTGAATTCGATATGGATGAAGAAGATATCGAACAGAACATGGAAGAATTGCTTCGTCAACTAGAAGAACAAGAACAATTCATTCTTTCAGAAAAGGATCGCTTGCAAGAACAGCTCAATGAATTAAGAGAAGGAAATACAGACAAGATTTCTATCACTATCGATATTGTTGAGATTACTGCTGAGGAAGCAAGCGCTGTCAATGCTAATGCTAGTCCAAAACTAAGCATTGACAACACATTGAAATTCGAAACAATCTCATTCTTCCCGAATCCTAATAATGGCATCATCAACCTTGCTTTCAAATTAGCAGATGAAGGCGATATTAATATTGTGATCTTCGATTCAAAAGGACATCAAGTTTTTTCTGAAATGATTTCGGGTATGAAGAATTACAACAATACCATTGATATATCTGCTCATTCAAACGGATCATACTACATGCAGATTACCCAAAATGGAAAGACGTTCTCAAGAAAAATAGTAAAGGGGTAATTTTTTTTTTCGAATAAAACAATATTCTAAAAAAGCATTGGTTAACTACTACAGAAACCGATGCAAGGAAAATGTGGTTGCCGCTAAAACTCAATTGAACGCTCTGGTGCTTTCAAAGGGAGAGGCAGGCAGTATCAGGGAATCAAAAGACCGTTTTTGGTGGTGACCGCACCGCATCGGATTATCTTCTTCCTAAGAATTTCATATCGAGATTCATTTCCTCAACAGCTTTTATAAAAGAATCATGTGCTCTAACTGAGAGCAAGAATTCTACTTCTCCCCTTTCTTCAAAGGTGGCGTTGAGTTTTTCAAAGTCCAAGTCCTTTAACAGCTTCATCACAGTAGGCATTTGCTCATAGGAGAAATTGACTACAAAGTGATCTTTAACTGGTTTCTCAATAATTGTGGCAGCTTCTATTGCCAACTTTGAAACTGTCTTGTAGGCATCAATTAATCCGCCTGTTCCGAGTTTAGTGCCACCATAATAGCGCACCACTGCGATAAGAATATTGGTTAAATCAAACGATTGAATTTGTCCGAATATTGGTTTTCCTGCTGTTCCACTCGGTTCACCATCATCATTAATTCGGTAGCGGGTTTTATCAAATCCCAATCTCCAAGCGTAACAAACATGTGTCGCA
The DNA here is from genome assembly GCA_046046035.1 of Bacteroidota bacterium. Lineage (GTDB taxonomy): Bacteria > Bacteroidota > Bacteroidia > Flavobacteriales_D > Sanyastnellaceae > JAIXWP01. Next base: position 4,266 of record JBJOKO010000089.1, read on the forward strand.
TTGTGGTTGTCTTTCCACAATTGATCAATCAAATGTTTGACCTCGTCTTCAGAATTTACGGGATAAGCATAGCACAGATGTCGACTTCCGAGGACTCTATATTGTGCTTCTGAGGCAGCTTCTATTGTTCTATAGGAATGAATCTCCTCGCTCAAAATACAATACTTAAGAAATAGGATTGAGCATTACGCTGAATACGATGATCGAATTAGGATCTCTTTCAAAATAGAGTTTATCTAGCGCACCTAAAATATTCTTAGCGCGGAAGTATGAAGTATTAAGCGAATTCTCTCCTTTCAAATTCCATTGAATAGTGTAACTGCTTTCCGCTTCTTTGTAATTCTTCACGTACTCGAGCATTTCTTTCAACGCTTCAATCTTAGAAGAACCTTCGACTGTATGAAACAAGAAACTTTGATTGTGACGCGGATTTGCTGTTATCAAACGAAGAAGCACAGAACGAGCGCCTTCTTCAAAATTAAAAACAAGACTGTTTTGTCCAAGTCCAATATACTTGCCTATCTCACCTTGGAGATTTGCAATTTCAATGTTTTTATCTAGCGTCATAATCGTAATGAAAGGACTTCAAAAGTAGTGATTTGCTAGTGATCTAGCTTCTGAAAATCAGAGTTATTACTTACATACTCTGGAATCATATTTTTCAACTTAGAAACTATTCGATCATTGTTCTGAATTTCGAATAGATTAATCAACTCAGAAACATCTTGCTTAACTGTTTCGTGCTCGTACTTTCTAACTTGAGCAATCACAATTTTTGAATGATGCGTTGGTACTGTATTTTCCTTTTGACTTAATACCTCTTCAAACAATTTCTCACCTGGTCGTAGTCCAGTGAATTTGATTTCGATATCCTTGCCCAATTCGAGACCAGATAGCTTAATCATATTTGCAGCAAGATCCACAATCTTCACACTTTCACCCATATCAAAGGCAAAAATTTCACCTCCATTACCCATTGCTCCTGCCTCAAGAACGAGCTGAACAGCTTCAGGAATAGTCATAAAATAGCGTGTCACATCTGGGTGAGTGACAGTTAACGGACCACCTGCTTCGATTTGTTTTTTGAATGTTGGAATGACAGATCCATTGCTGCCAAGCACATTGCCAAAACGAGTCGTTATGTAATTCGTTTTTGAAACATCGTTCTTTGATTGAACATATATCTCTCCCACACGTTTGGTTGCTCCCATAACGCTAGTGGGATTAACAGCCTTATCTGTACTAATCAAAACAAAGGTTTCAGCACCAAATTCTTCTGATAAATCCGAAAGATTCTTAGTCCCCATGACATTCGCCAACACCGCTTCACTTGGATTGCTTTCCATCAAAGGAACATGTTTGTATGCAGCGGCATGAAAAACAATTTGAGGTTTGAAATAATCCATCATACGCTTCATGCGATCATATTGGCGAACGTCACCAATTATCGATTCGCATACATGATTATCATCCTTCTCTTTAATTTCATTTTCAAGCTCAAACAAAGGTGTTTCAGCCTGATCGAGCATGATTAATTTTGAAGGACCGTATCCCAAAACTTGACGAACGAGTTCACTTCCAATGCTACCAGCCGCGCCACTAATTAATACGCGTTTTCCTTTGATTTGATTGGCAACCGGAGTGCTGTCAAGTTTAATAGTATCTCGACCAAGAAGGTCTTCGATTTTGATATCTCTAATTTGCTTTACACTAAGCTCTCCTCCTATCCATTGGGTAGCTGGGGGTAATTGACTCACCCTCACACCTGATTCCAAGGCATCTTTAATGAGTTGTGCTTTTCTTGTTGCCGATAACCCAGGAGTCGCAAGAATAATTTCATCGATTTTTTGCATCGACAAAATTTCTTTCATCTTATCCGAATGATAGATATCGGCACCCTCCATTTTTTTACCACTTTTTGATTTGTCATCATCAATAAATGCTATTACTTCAGTGCCTGAGGACTTATCTCTATCAATTGTTCTTTTCGTAATATATCCACCTTCACCCGCTCCAAAAATGAGAACTCGACGGTTTACTTTCGTTGGAGTTTTCAATTCAAGATAAAGCACTTTCACCGCAATTCTGCTCACAATCATAAAGAACAAGGTGAGCAAATAGTCAATGATAATAATAGATACAGGAAGAAAATATTGATGGTCAAAAAAGTGGAACCGAACTTTATTCGCCACTATAAAGGCCAATGAGCCAAGAGTGATTACAGTAAATATTCGAAGTGCATCTTGAGTTGATGTATATCGAATAATACCTGAATATGTTTTTCCTAAAAAGAATGATACCGTTCTTATTAAAAAGAATGGCAACAAAAAAGCCTGAGCAATTTGAATCTCATTAAAAGGTGGATGAAATTCGAATCTTATGAGATATGCTATGATTAACGAGAAAAAACAACCCCCAAGATCGATCATAAAAATGATCCATCTGGGGGTATTTCTTGTTGGCAATATCTTCATATAGATTCGCTACTAGCAAGCTTCAACAACGATAGCACTAGCGCCACCGCCACCATTGCAAATACCAGCACCGCCGATTTTCGCATTATTCTGTTTTAGAATATGAATCAAAGAAACGATAATACGTGCGCCGCTGCATCCAAGTGGGTGTCCCAAAGAAACAGCACCTCCATTTACATTAACACGGGCAGGATCAAGATTCATTTTTTGTGTATTCACGATTCCCACTACAGAGAAGGCTTCGTTTAATTCAACAAACTCAAGATCAGCAAGAGTCAAACCTGCTTTTGCAGCCGCTTTAGGCAATGCCAAAGAAGGAGTTGTTGTAAACCATTCTGGAGCTTGCTCTGCATCTGCATATCCGCGGATTTTTGCTAGTGGAGTCAATCCTAGAGCTTCCATTTTCTCTTTGCTCATAAGAACAAGAGCAGCAGCTCCATCGTTCATAGTACTAGCATTGGCAGCTGTAACAGTACCTTCTTTAGAAAATGCGGGACGTAATCCAGCAATTTTATCGAAGTTCACGTTTTTATATTCCTCGTCTTCAGAGAAAAGAGTAACATCTCCTTTTCTTCCAACAATTTCTACAGGCACAATTTCGTCTTTAAATTTTCCAGCAGCCCAAGCCGCAGCTGAACGCTTGTAAGATTCAATAGCAAAAGCATCTTGATCTTCACGAGAAATGTTGCATTCTTTTGCGCACAAATCCGCTGCATTTCCCATTGGATAATTGTGGTAAACATCAGTCAAACCATCTTTCGCAAGACCGTCAATTAGTGATGTATTCCCATATTTATTTCCCCAACGAAGTGTCTCAGCATAGAATGGCACATTGCTCATGCTTTCCATCCCGCCAGCTACCACAACATCGGCATCCCCAAGCATAATGCTTTGAGCACCTTGCATAACGGCTTTCATACCAGAGGCGCAGACTTTGTTGATTGTAGTGCATTGCACATTATCGGGCAATCCAGCAAACTTAGCAGCCTGACGAGCAGGAGCTTGGCCAAGATTAGCTTGGATTACAGATCCCATTAGAACCTCTTGAACTTCATTCGGGTTCAAAGAAATGCGATCTAAAGCGCCTTTAATAGCTGCAGCTCCAAGTTTAGTAGCTGAAACAGAGGCAAGTGAGCCGCCGAAACTACCTAGAGGAGTGCGGACAGCAGAAACGATATAAACTTCTTTCATTGTCATTAAATGTAGGCCGCAAAAGTGCGCAATTCCCGTGAATTATCTGCTAAAAAAAGACAAGTTTTCAAACATTGTAACTCTTTTTAGACTCATTCAGTATAACCGCATGCTTGTTCTCCAACCCTATTAAAACAAACAAGCGACAAGGAAATGAAAACGTTGACCAAGTGGAAATCCACGCTATTCCTCCTTTCTGTACTCTTTTCATCCTATGCATCCAATGCACAGGACATCGAACACACCTGCGGAGCTGCTGAAAAGCACGACAGTTTGGTGTTGCACGACCCACGATTTGCTCGTAGTCTTTTTCTTCTTGAAGAAGCCTATCACCAGGAAATGGCATTGTCTCCAGCTGATCGCACCAACGATATCTATACTATCCCTGTGGTAGTGCATGTTATCCACGAAGGTGAGGCTTATGGAATGGGATCAAACATTAGCGACGAGCAGATTTTTTCTGCTATTTCTGCATTGAATGATGACTTTCGTAAAGTTTCTGGAACAAACGGGTACGGCGCTGGAGTTGACGTTCAAATTCAGTTCTGTCTTGCAAGCCGTAATCCATCAGGTCAACCAACTACTGGTATCAACCGTGTGAATGGTAGTTCTGTTCCTCTCTACGCTGATCAAGGAATTGAATCAAGCGGCGCAGCTGGTGCTGATGAGGCAACTGTTAAAGCTCTTAGTACTTGGCCTAGAGAGCAATATGTAAATATTTGGATTGTAAATGAAATTGAAAACAACGATGCCGGAAGCGGAGTTCAAGGTTATGCCTACTTCCCTTTCGCTAATCCTATTGATGGAATCGTAGTTCTATATAATGCCTTCGGTACTGTTGGTACACTAAAATCGTACACAAACATGAACCGCACATTGACTCACGAAATGGGTCACTATTTTGGATTGTATCACACATTCCAAGAAACAACAACTTGCGGAGCCGAAGCAAACTGTTCAACAGGTGGTGACCGCGTTTGCGATACTCCTGTTACTATTCTAAATGCATCTTGCAGTTCACCTGCGTGCAGCGGCACACAACAAGTTGCCAACTACCTTGACTATACAGGACAAACATGTCAAAACATGTTTACCGATGGTCAACGCACACGCATGCGTACCACTTTAGAAACGCAAAGAACTTCTCTGCTTTCTAGTCTTGGATGTATGCCAGTGTATACTCGCGATGCCGGAATTACTGCAGTTCTTGCCCCAACTGGTACAAGCTGCAATACGTCTTA